>JAEOTN010000173.1 GCA_016839865.1 Promethearchaeota archaeon
CGTCATGAAACAGCATATGACTCTGAGTCTGACAGAGTGATAATTTATGGGGGCACAACTGGTCCTTGGACAACAGGTAGCTATCTTATTACAGAAACGGAAGGTAAAACTTGGGGATATAATGTAAACAGAAACACTTGGGAATTGTTGGATGATCGTATAATTCCGGGATATAGCACTTTAATAATTATCGGGACTCTATCAGCAATAGTACTCATTATAATCAGAAAATTAAACAAACGTAAGAATTCAACCAAGACCCGATAAGGTGAATTTTACGTATTTTTTTTTATTATAACTCAAGTAAATCCTTCAAAATCTAATTCTTATCCTTTATATTGGCCATTTTTCCTCTATTGCACGAAAACCTTTGTATTTGCGAATTCGTTGAAACGCTTGATTCTTATGTACATTGAAAAATTCGTCATCACCCATGCGATTATCCCAATATTCTAGAGTTTTTTCCAAATTGGCTACAGCATTCTTTTTATCAGGTCTTTTAAGAATGCAGAATAAAATCGCTTTCATATAGTAGAAATCAGGGCATGATGAATCAACTTCTTGAATACAATAATCTGCTACACTCATTGCTCTATTGAAATCCAAAGGAAAATATGAAAGAATCAAACCCATTGACATCTCTCTTTTTTGTTCTATTGACATTCGAGTAAAATCCTTATCTCGTAATAAGTGACCAAAGTATCCAATTGCTTCTTCATACATTTCTTCAGTTCGAAATATATCACCTATAGCAATCAATGAGTCAATGCTTGTTTCTTCAAATGTGATTGAAGTTAGAAAATCTTCGAACAGGGATTCATCTTCCAATCTGTAATTTAATTTTGTGAATTGAATATCAATCCATACTGAATTTTTAGTAGAATAGATATTCCAATGTTTCTGTCTCACCTGAGATTCTTCAATTATATATTCCGCTATAGCAAAATCCCCTGAGTTCCATCTTTTTACATGACTTACTAATATTGAAGGATTAGCTTGTAACTTAGCAAGAGAACTCTCAAAATAGATATCCCGTGCTTTAATTGGAGTACCATCTTCATCTCGTCCTTCTAAAATAATTGAAAGATTTATATCCTCTCTATTTCCATGATAATGAATTCCTACTTTGTCAAATTCATTCCCAAAAATATCTAATTGTATCATTGTGAAGGGAGGGTCATTAGGAAAAGATAATCCCCAGTCATGTTCCGGAAGCATGATCTGTGAGAAAAAAAGTGGTTCTCTTGACTCCATAACACATCATTATCGAAAGAATAGATAAATGTTTCAGAAAAATGAGTTATTCCAAATGATAATATTGTGGACGACGGTCTTCAAATAAGTGGTTCTTCTTTGTAAACCATTTATCTTGCGCTAACGTTGGATCAATTTCTACAATATCAACATATTCTTCATCTGCGGGTGCAGTTGATAAAATATCTCCTTGTGGACTAACTATTTGACTCATTCCAGTAAAACTCAGATCTAGTCCAGCTTTTTGTTCTCTTCCAATCCTATTCGCAGTAATCATAAATACTTTGTTCTCGAGACATCTAGTAATCATCGCTTTTTGACAAAATGGTAATATCAAATTTGCTGAATGAGCTATAATCTCTGCACCAAGTAAAGCAAGAGAGCGTGCCGCTTCAGGAAATACCCAATCGAAGCAAATCATTGGACCTATTACCCAAGAGGTATCATGAGTATAAGTACCCTTTGTGGAACCTACTTCTATATCTATGTTTTCACCGATTTCTAATACATGGAATGGTTTATTTCCTGCAGTGAACCATTTTTTTTCTCTTCCATAGAGGTGTATTTTTCTATATGATCCAACTAGTCCATGAGGAGAAACGAGAGCAACTGAATTAAACTCTCTTCCTTCTCCTGATTCGACGAAACCTCCTTGAATAGTTGCACCTGTTTTCTTAGCCATTTTATACAGGAATGCTGTAGTAACTCCCGTGAAATCTTCAGCGAATTTTTGTACCTCTTCATTATTCTCAAAAATATAACCAGTTGCAAACAGCTCCGGTAAGACTATAAAATCTGCTTTAACGTCCCCTAGAAGTTTCTCCACTGCATCGAAGTTTGCTTCCAAATTTCCATTTTCTGGGTAATTTTGAACGTAACCAATCTTCATGATGGTATCCTTTGTCATTTGTTTTTGCTATATTTCATTTTATATCGGTAAATATCTAACTCTGATCCTTATTAGCTACATGGTGAAAGAATTTAAATCTAGAATCTGGAGTATTGTATATGCGATATTTAGTTAGTGTCGATATTGGGGGTACTCATATACGTACTTGTATTGCTCCATTAGAAAAACTCACTAAGGATTCGATTATCAAGAAAAAAGAATCTACATCAAAAATTGACAAGTTTTCGATAAGTAACCAAATAATCAGGATGATAAACTCTCTCATATCGGAAAATCACATAACCGATATTGTATCTATCAACATCGCAACAGCTGGTCCATTAGACATAAAAAAAGGTTTTGTGTTCAATAATGCGAATTTAGGTTTCAAGACCATTCCAATCAAAGAACCAATTAATCAAGCGTTTCCAGATATTGAGGTAAATATGATTAATGATGCTAATGGTGCTGTTTTAGGAGTTCATTATTTTGAAGCATTAGAGGAGGAGAAAGAAAATTTAGTTTATATTACGATGTCTACTGGAATCGGAGCAGGAGTCATTGCTAATGGACATCTTGTTTTAGGAAAAGATGGTAATGCTGCTGAGGTAGGTCATGGGACCATCTCAGATTCAGAGGTACCGTGTAATTGTGGGACAACTGGATGTTGGGAAGCATTTTCAGCTGGTTCTGGTTTATCACAACAAATTAAGACGGTTGGGATGAATTGGAACAATAAAGAATTGTATGAAAAAGCACAACAAAGAGACTCAATTGCTAAAAAAATCGTGGACCAAGCTACACTTTACAGCACCATTGGAATAGGTTTAATTAATAATTTCTACGACCCAGAAGCAATCTACATAGGAGGAGCGATTACAAACAATGCAGACCAATTTCTTCCAACCATTAAAGAAAACTTTGAGAAACATACAATAAAATTCACCATCAATCGACCTCCCAAAATTAAATTGACTAAATTGGGGGATGAAATTGGATTATTAGGAGCTCTTGCTCTTGGAAAATATATATTAGATAAAAATAAGATATTATTCTAACGATGTTTTCTTCATTTCTTTCCAATTTTGAGAGTTTTATCAATACAACAGAATTGGAGGAATTAGAAAACTTATCAGGTCGTTTCTTAATTAAGGGGATTGGGAATGATCAAAACCCTAAACTTCAATTTCTTAACCAAGGAGTAAATTCGAAAGAATTAGCTTTATATTTCCTATCCACATATATGGAAAAGTTCGGGAAACATGTTTCTGATTATAGGAATGATATATCCATCGAACTTATAGAATTATTTAAACAGATTTCTCACTTACGAATCAGATGGATCATTAATTCTGCCGATAAGACATTAAAAATAAAATCTCAAATGAGAAATAAACGACAACTTTCGGTAAAATCACGAGGGACCTATTACACTCCAAAATGGATGAGTGAATTCATTTGTAAAGAGTCCATTCAGAAGATATCCAATCAAAAAATCCAGAATTTAGATGAATGTATTCAGAAGGTCATTTCTACTCCAGATAAAATTGATGTGAAATGGATTTGTGAGATAATTCCTATACGATTGGTTGATTTATCTATGGGAATCGGTAATTTTCTGTGCGATTCACTCTCGTTTTTAATCCAGTATCTTGAAACCGTTAAAGGGATTATTAGAAAGAATCTGATTCCAGTATTACCTGAAAATGATATAAGATTATTATATCAAATGTTACCATTTCTATCAGAACAAAATAATCGCCACAATCTTGGGACATTTATTGCCAAAAATTGCTTATATGGAATTGAAATTGATTCTTGGATTTACAAAATGTCAAAAATTGTTATTAA
>JAEOTN010000174.1 GCA_016839865.1 Promethearchaeota archaeon
AAGGTAGATTTCCAAGTTTTCAATGTTTTTCGATCGATTAATCCAACTTTATGTAAGTCATCGAGAGTCAAGGGGGTTGTTTGCGCCAACGAATTCACTCCGTATAGATTAAGGGAACACTCATGCCTAAAAACCTTTACAGTGTTCCATTAGTCCTCAGTTATTTCGGATTTGCTTGCCGACATTAAAATGATGAGTACTATCTAGCTATCGTATTAAGTCGAGAGATTTGAGAGAGAAGAAATAGTATTTATAAGGTTTTTAAAAGTTCAAGAGCTTTCTTGGTTTTCTCTCGTATTTCATCGAATTTACCAGCATTGATAAGATCTTTATGAACGATCCAACTTCCGCCAGTTGCTGAGACATTACTTAATCTCAGATAATCGAGCATGGTATCATTGTTTACTCCACCAGTTGGCATAAATTTCATCATTGGATAAGGTCCAGACATCAATTTTATGAATTTGGTACCTCCTGAAGCACCTGCAGGGTAGAATTTTGTGAGAGTTATTCCACGTTCTAATGCCCATTCCACAAAAGAAGGTGCATTCAAACCTGGAATAATAAGGATATTGTTTTTTACGCAGTAATCTACCACAGTTGGATTAAATCCAGGTGTAACAATAAATTCACAGCCCACTTCCAGAGCATCCTTGACTTGGTCAATAGTCAATACAGTACCAGCTCCAACTAACATCTCAGGATATGTTTCAATAATTTTCTTAATAGAATCTTTCGCTGCTTCGGTTCGGAAAGTAATTTCAATGAGGGGTAATCCAGCGTCGAGTAATGCTTTCGCTAGAGGAAGTGCATCCTCAACTTTGTTTATCACCACAACAGGAACTATTTTCAATTCAGAAATTCGGGCTTTAATACTTTCATGCATGTGTGGATTTACTCTGCATTTAATAAATAATTTCGTGGAGTTCAGTTAAGGAGATAAAAATATTGGGATAACCTGTTTTTGGGCCTAGCGTATTTCTTTTTGTGCGATCTTGATCATTTTTTGAATGAATTTAGCTTTTCCATCAGTGTAAGCACCACGATCGGACGGAAATTGTTGTTTTAATTCAATTTTTAACTTGCTATATTCTTTTGCTGAATCCGGGTGGGATATCAGATAATCTCGAAATAATTGATGAGTTTCCCACTGAGGATGAGATACAGGCATCAAATGAATGTGATGAGTTCTAAAATCAGGAAGGAGATTTTTCACAAATAGGTGACGATCAGGAATTCCGAACTCTCCACGGTACCGATATTTATTTGATTCCATTATATCTACAATTTCATTGATATGTTCCAAATTTTCGACTGCAATTGCTATGTCAATTATTGGTTTTGCTTTAATTCCAGGGATTGCAGTGCTGCCAATGTGTTGTATATCTAGGATATATCCTGTTAATATTTCATCTAGAATTCCAGCTTCTTCTGCATATAGCAATTTCCATTTGGGATTATGAGGAACGAGTTTAACAACTCCTCGTTCTAATCCAATATCGTTGTTCATCTCCAATCAAAGTAGAATGATTTTACTTTCTTTGGTATCGGTGTTTGTTTGTATCTAAGTAGGCTTATTTGGATTATCTTCGGATAGAAGATAAATTTAGCGCGTTTGAACGGTTTTGAGTTGAAGTAAGGTAAGTAAGGTGATTGGATTCCCGCCCATCCCATTTCTTTAGCTGTTTTAGAGAAATATTTGCATAAATCTGTAGCATCTTTCAAAGATAATCTATGAATATGAACACTATCCATCCAACCAAAGTCTACAACATTTCCAAAACCCGCTAATAGGAATTTCCAAGCGATTATGAATCCATCCACAACGCCGGAATTATCTTCATGTATAATTAAATTAACTCCCGGTTGATTTAAGTACCATAAAAAGTCATTTTTTTCACGAACGACAGATAACTCATTCCGTTCTTTATGATCTTGTAATAATTCATATATCTGTTCATAATCTTCGGGATTTCCTTTACGTATTCGTGGATTCTTCACTTTCGGTACTTTTTGTAGTAGTTTAAGTGCAAATTTCTCAACTTTGGCTAATTTTATCACAGAGCTTAATTTTTTGACATCAAAAACTCGAATAATGAATTGTTGCATCTTTATGAGTTCATTAATTTCATAATTTTTTCCACGAAATATGGACTCCCATGCATCAATTCCATGGTCATCTAAATCAAATTCGACAAAAGCTCCATCATAATCTTGCAATGCTCCATATTCAAGTATTTTAAAGCCCATAGCGCGCGCAAGACCTTTTTTCTGATGCTCAGGATGGACGGATAACCACGCTGGTACTCCGAATTTGTATTCTTTACCTTTATAATGAAGATGTCTAGGGATTGCGCCAACAAAACCAACAATTTGCCCGGATTCTTTATGCGTTGCTTTAACGAATAAATCTCTTCTTTGAAAAGGAGAGCCAAACATAATGCCAAATGTTTGTTCATCAAAGAGAATAGTACCTCCCTCATCATGTTTATGGTTGATGAATGCGTTTCGGACAATTTCCAAATATTTTTTTAGGTCTTCCAGTTTGAAATCAAATCTTTCAATGATATATTCATCTAGAAAATCACTCATAGCGAGAGCTTTGATGTGTAACTATTTGAAACTTTATGAAAAAATGAACTTAGTATGTAAAAATAAAAAAAATGGAATTAAATTATCGACCGAGTCGAAATCCGCCGGTTTTTCCTTTATCATGGAGCGAGTTATCAATGCTCAATACGAAACCGAGTAATAAACGACGATCTACGTTTGGATCATCAATACGGAGGGCATAAGTATCCTTAAAGTTAAAAACTCCACCCAGGAACACATCTTTCCAGCGGTCTGTTTTACTCACAGTTGCAACTACATTTCCAGTTGTAACATCTGTAATGGTGAAATCCCAGCCCATAAATTTACCTCGAGCCTCATAGAGAACGTTTCCCGATGGATCTTCCAGGAACAATTTTGGCTTGATAATATTTATGACAGTTTTCTTCAATCTTGCGAGATCATTTTCTTGTCCATCTTTGAGATCATACGTCGGACGAATGGCTATAATCTTTTTATGAATCATAGCAGAGATAGTTCCATCTATTTCTGTTAATTCAATTCGCTGACGAATGGAGAACACCTTACGGTGCATTTTCCCGATTTCTTGACCTTTTTCATCCATAAT
>JAEOTN010000175.1 GCA_016839865.1 Promethearchaeota archaeon
CGAGAAATACCATCACCAATAGGTTTGTCATTTTCGGTGTATGGTACTTTACCTTCTGGAATAGAACTCTTGATAGATTCATCAAAATTCCAAATAAGTAAAGAAACTAAAGCAGGATTACGATACTCCCTAAGGATATCCACTTTTGCTGCTTTAGTTTTTGCGCTTGATACAGCTTGTAAAATTTCAGATTGTAGCGGGTTTGGTGGTAATTTTTTAGCCATAATTAAACTCCATTTTTAGTCGGTTTCTTCTTCGTCTTCAAATCCATTTTCAAAACGAAACGCAATCAATTGATCTGGAAGGATACCACCTTGTTCGTCATACATTTCTGGATGAAGACCTTGAGGAATATTAAATGATATAACATTTTCTCTTATAATCCATCCAAAAATAAATCCTGTAAGAAAGGCACCAATTAAGATGAATGTTCCTAAAACAAGCGAGACTGCTAACATGATTCCTCTCCTAAACTTTATGTTTTTTTATATCAAAAGAAAATGCAAAATTAATTGAAATTTCTCTTTTGAACAATCTAAATCCTTGTTTAAGATTCAGATTAAGTAATTGCTTTGGTTTTTTGACTCCGTTGAGGATTAGATCTACGCCTCTATTTAGTGGTATATCAGAGGATCTTCTGCTCTCGGAAGTATTTGATTGTTTCACTGCAGCCTCCAATATTTTGTTCGTTAGTAGTCACTTGTGGAAAGGTTTTACCCTCACCAAATTTGCCATAAAAATCCTCTGGAGTGAAGTCTACACCAAGAGTATAGACCACATACTTCTGTTCTGTCAAGTCAAACACTTGTTTAATCTTCTGGCAGTGTGGACAGTTTTCTTTTGAATAAACGATGAATGTCATTAAAAAATCAATTCGATGGGACATATATATAAATGAAGACTAATTGAATTTCACTAGTAAAAATGAGTATTATTAAGTTTAAAAGCAAAAAAATTCATCATGTCCACATTCCAAGGTGTGGTGGAAAATATATTTGTAACTTATTTTTGGCCAATTCGATAAGACCAACACAATGGGAAGTGCAGACATGGCCTCCTCATGAAGATTTTACCAGATTAGAACTGGAAGATGAGAATAATTTACAATTTCAATGGGAAGAATATAAGGGAATTAAAATTCAGATGATTCATCGCGATTACTATGAAGAAATGAGTGAATTTGATAATTGTACTCATAAATTTGCAGTAGTAAGAGATCCATGGCAGAGATTTATTTCATGTTTGGGAATGGTTTGTTGTATACCATCAAATGAGTATAATCTTCATAAAGTTTTAGAAATGATCTCTGAGAAAGAAGGATTTGATAAATTTATGAGTATGGCAACTAAATCTTTTGGATATCAAACGAATATACTTAGACCGCAACACGAATTCTTGACTGAAGATACTCTTCTTTGGAGATTTGAGGATGGTTTTGATGAACCTTTCCTTGATTGGATTGATAAAAACTTTAATATTAAATTAATAGGAAAAGATTCTGAAGGAACTCCTGTCGTCAGCGTTGCTGACATTGAGAATGGGGAGATGGGTTATATGAAGAAAGAAGAGGAGATGGCAAAGGCTACAATTCCAGATACCCTTGAAGGATTTGTGAAAGAGTATTATGCTAAAGACTATGAACTATTAGGTTACTGAAGATTAAAAGGTTGTTGATCTGACTGGGGTAGATATTGTTGAATTGGTATTTTTTGACCACCAACTTCAATATGTTCTACTTCCTGCCAACTACCACCCACACCACCATCCATATTGATTATGATATCTTTAGTTGGGAGTTGATTGGTTGAATTGACATCAATGATATCACCAGGAAGAGGATTGAATTGGTAGTAATGTCCATCCCATTGACAATTTCTCATACCAATAAGTTTGATTGCGTCCTTTTCGGAACCACAATCAGCAATTTTTTGGCCTTTTGGATTCAAGACTGTAAAATATCCTTTCATGATTATTTGCCGTACATGTGATTTCCGTAAACTAAAGTATCCATACCTGTATTAAAGAAGATATCTAAGGCATCTCCTTTTCTAGCAGCGATTGGTTTTCCACCCTTATTTAAGGAGGTATTTAAAAGCATAGGAATGCCTGTAATTTTATAAAACTCTTTAATTAGTTTATAGTAAAATCCATTTGATTCATTTACTGTTTGAGCCCTACATGTGCCATCAAAATGAGCAATGGCAGGATATTTTTCTGGTTCCAATAATTTCATGACAAATAACATATATTCTGAAGGACCTTTCCAGTCAAAGTAATTAGATACTTCTTCTTCAAGGACAGATGCACCAAATGGTCTATACCACTCTCTATTTTTCACTCTTTCGTTAATCCAGTCCTTACCGTCAGGGTGAGCAGGATTCATTAGTATACTTCTATTACCTAAAGCTCTAGGTCCGATCTCACCATGACCTTGATACCACCCAACAATATGATTATTTGCTAAATCCTCTGCAGTTTCTCTGATAGTTCTATCATCAGGTTCAGTTGGTGGAGCTTGATCATCTTGCCAGAATGGAAATCCTGTTCGATCAAACTCTTCTTGATCATATTCTTGTCTTAAAAATTCTACCGCACCAAGACTAATACCAGTATCATTAGTGTGGGGTGGTATTACTAATCCTGGAATTTTTTCTCTAATTTTAGAGTTAATAACAGTATTTAAAGCAACTCCTCCACTGTAACCAACATTCTTGTATTGGTTATTGCATTTAGAATCAAAATAATTTGCAAAAATATTTTCAGAAGCTTCATGTGCAACAGACACTGCATCTACGGCATCTTCAAAGTCCAGTTCCAAAAAACAACCTGTCCCCCAAACATGATCAAGATCTGTAATATCTAATTGAGATAGTGCATCAATAATTCTTTTTCTTTTTTCTGGGGTATAGTGATTAGTGATCCCTCTTAAAGCCATCAACTTTCCAGCAAGGTCATCTTTGACCCCATCAATCTTCATTGCCATGGCAATTTCTGCCATGATAACTCCCAAACTTCTCAAATCATTCTTATTAAAACAAGCACCTCTATCATAGGTATATCCCCATTTAGAGTTATTAATTTGATATGTTGAGTGAGTAATAAAATCATCACCAAATCCATCAAAAATAAAATGATAATCTATTTTTTTGTCTAAAGGCCACAAACTCAATGCATGAAGAAGATGATGATCAACTCTCCAGATTGGGCATTTAAATCCAATAAAGTCTATTTCTGGAATTTGAATTTTTTCTGCAAGAACTTCATAATTTGTTTGAATCTCTGGATGCAAATATCCATCAAATGAAATACAGATAGCATCAATATCTTCAACTTTAACATTCCAACGATCTAGAAGATATACCCATGTTGTTAAATCCTTTGAGTATCCATAATGCTTAATTTGCAAATCTCTTGCAATTTCACAATATTTTACTTTAGTGCCATCCGTATAAGTTACATTGGCACCATGTTCATCTAATCGTAATCCAATAAATTTCATGTTTCAGTTTTAGTATCCAAAATTTCAACTTCCTTCCAATAGCAAGGATAAACCAAAAGAAGTGAGTTACCTCTATTTGGCACTGCTGGTAGTTTGATTCTAATGTACGCAGTATCTATAAAATCAATGACACCAGTATTTTTGCGGTAACAAGCCCACATTCCTACTTTAAATTTACGAGACATTTGTCATATCGTTCACGAACAACC
>JAEOTN010000176.1 GCA_016839865.1 Promethearchaeota archaeon
AATTACTTCAAGGATATCTATGCCGTCGCTCAAGGAAGAATGTATGGAAATGATAGAGTTGCTGAAGTAAGAGGAAGCATGCAAGACAGGGATTCGGTTTCAGATTCTGTATGGATTTGGCTTGGGATAGGCGGTATTGACGATTGGGTAGGATCGAGTGAAGGGTTTATTCTCACTAGCGATTATACTCCCTCACCAATCTTGGAAAAAATTGCAAACGACGCTATAGATAATAATGAAAACAAGGATAGGAACGGAATGGGTGTAGATGAAGGGGCACTTTACGGAGTCGAATATAACGAAGAGGATCTTATGTATTGGTGGGGGATGTCCAATTTTCTAAGTCCTGAGATAATTGAAACTTCATTCAACTATATTGATACCTACGGGATAGATCAAGCGATTATTTTTGGACCTGGTGTGATGGAATATACTCGATTTGCGTCCAAGTTTCGAGGAATAACAATGTCAGAATTTTCTGAATTAATGTCTGAATTTACTGTGGGAATCACTCAAGAAACCGCAAATAGTTACACTTATCGTACTCCTCATTATCAATTAAGTGGCTTACAAGACCATCAGAAAGGAAAGAACGCTGTACAAGAGCATATCTGGCAAGCTTCTCTTTCAAATGACGCCTATGTGTTTACTAACGCACCTGGCGGATTAAATTGGAAGGGAGGGCCATTTATTGGAGGATGGATGCCTCGTTCCGTATTTCATAAAAACGTAGGAATCATCCAATACGATCATAGACATGAAATTCTTGGAGGAAGAGTGTTAGCGGGTGTAGCGGATTCTGGATTGAACATGTTTACGGGAAACCGCCCTAGAAATCATGCATATTTCCCAAAATGGGCATTTGAACAAGTTGTTCAGAAAGGAAGATGGACGTTCGGCTCTGAAAATGGAGGATATGTTGCCTTATTTTCTAAAAATCCTACATTTTGGGCGAATGATTATGAATTGGTTTCTCTTGGGAAAAACAATGTTTGGATTGTTGAGATGGGCAGTGAAGATGAATATAGTTCATTCGAGGAATTTGTTACACAAATCAGAAATGCAGATATTGATATCAGAACAAGAGGAATGGGATTTACGGTTTCATACGATTCTCCATCACAGGGACTTGCAACAGTTGGATGGGAGGGTGACTTTATTGTCGATGGGAGTATTATCGATTTAGATTATGAACGATTCGATAACAAGTATGTGGTAACAGCAGACTTCAATTCGACCGAAACCATAATTGAATTTAATGGAGAAAGACTTACATTGAATTTTGAGAATAATACAAGACTTTTTGAGTTTTAATTGACGATTAAATTCTTTTCGCTTTTCTTTCTTTATAACCTAAAGAGTTTTATTTAATTTTCAAATTATTATCTCATGAGTTTTGGTTTAATAAGAAGAAGAACTATTCTATTCATTATTACCCTATCTGTATTCAATTTATTTTTCTTAATAACTCCATACTGCGTTGTTGCTCATAGCCCTACTGTAATAGAGGTTACTCATAGACCATGGGGAGGATTCGAAGTGTCTGTTTACCATCCCGTGAATGATACACAATCGCACTACATCGAAAGTATACGAATTGAAGTTGATGGAAAGCACTATTGGACTGAAAATTTTACCCAACAAGGTTCTGAGAATCACCAATATTACATTACAAACGTTGGAGCGAGTAAAGGATCTATCATTACAGTAACAGCAATTTGTAACCAAGATGGAACTTTCACAAAAGACTTTCCTGCGGTAAACTATGGTTCGGATACGAATCAAAAGATTCCTGGATTTTTTGGCTTGGGAATCCTTGTCTTTTTATCAATCATAACTTTGGGATTCTTTATAAAGAGAAAAATCAGGTAATATCAATCAAGTACACTTGCCTTCCATTTTCCCCTAATCCATCAAAACTAAGTTGAGTTCCATCATGATTCCACCGCGGGTGAGGATCGCATCGAATATTCCTCTTAATGTTCTTCGGAATCAACGCTCTATTCACAATGCCTGCAAATAGTATTGGAACTATTCTTGGAACTCTATTAATGGTGTTTGGTTTTGGTCATATTCAAGGGGCAGAATGACCAGCACAACCTCCTAGTGTATTTACTGGTATTAAATTCATTTTCATACTTCTGCCACACTTCTTAGGATTGATTGCTCTGTTAGTTGCACGGAGATATCCACTCAATAATAAGGAATTAATAAAGATTCAATCCAATTTGGAAATACTGCATGAAGAAAAGAAAAAGAGAATTGGGACGAATTCTGAACCGATAAATGAAAATATAGAAAAAAAAGACATTATCTAGATAAAAACATTAAATATTGTCTTTTTTCTTCCATTCTTTTTTTACGAACTGAATTCTACTTGTAACAAGAAACAAGCCGATGAATTCTAGTACCACTCCGATGAAAAACGAATAATGTGGCACATGATGGAAGATGATTATGTTAGCGATGGTGGTGATAACCGGTTTAATATAGAAGAGATTAATCCCCTCACTCGCTTCTACCATGGATAATCCCTTGTAAAAAAAGAGATAGGCGACCCCAGTAGAGATTATACCGAGAAAAAGAACCCCTAACCACGTCTGCCAACTAAATGTTAAAATTAATTGAAATTCCCGCTCAAAAAATACTACAGGTACCATCAAAACGGTTGAAATAAGAAACGAAATACCTGCAAGATCGAAGTTTATCATATCTGTAGGTTTATCCATTGTTTCTGCCTTGTTCATGCATGCTTTTCCAATTACAATTCCAATTGACCATAAAACATCCCCAATAAATACTAAGAGGTTACCCAATTGATTGGACTGGTTGAAAAATCCCATGATTTTGAATTCTGTGATAATGATAAAGACACCAATGAACCCTAGGATGATTCCTACAATTTTCCTTAGGCTTTTAGATTCTTTCAAAAAGATAATAGAGATAGTGCTGATAACAATCGGATTAGAGGAGAAAATTGCTGCTGCAGGTGCAGGTTCCGTGAGTGCAAGTCCGTACATAAAAACCAGAACTCCTCCAAAAATTCCTACAATAGATGCTGCGACATAAAATTTTGGATATAGTTTAAGGAATTTTATGAATCGTGAAAATCGTCTGGTCATTGCAATATAGAGGAATATTACTATTGAACTAAGCGCCATACGGAAGAAATTTCCTAACGCAGGAGGCACGGTTCCATAGTTCTGAATGAGTTTATAGGTAATTTCGATTGTAGCCATGAAGAAAATTCCAATAAGAAGGAAAATGTATGCCTTAAAGGTTCTTTTTCGTTCCTCGTTCACCCTATCACCATATGGGGTTTCTAACTATGCTGTCCTTACGGTTGGGACCAATTGATATAAAAGATATTGGTATCTCAAGATATTTTTCTATAAATTCGATGTAGTCTCGCATGGTTTTCGGTAGTGAATCATAACCACGTTGTGCAAGTTTGCTCCATTCTTCCTTTGGTAAGCTTTCCCATCCAGGCATTTCTATATATTTTGGGGTGCAATTTTCGATGATTTCGCTATGAATTGGCCAATAATCTAACTCTTCTCCATTTCGGACGTAGTTGACACAAAGATTCAGAGTATGGAATCCACCGAGTACATCCAATAATGAAATTCCAATCGCATCGTATCGATTTAGTTTACATGCATATTTCAAGGCTACAAGATCGATCCAACCGACACGTCGAGGTCTTCCAGTTGTGGTACCATATTCATGTCCCTTTTCACGGATTTTGACTCCAATCTCATCTTTTAATTCAGTAGGAAGAGGTCCTCCTCCAACACGACTTGTATAAGCTTTTACTACCCCAACAATTTTATCAATTAGTTTAGGACTAATACCAGCGCCTGCAGGAACCCCACCAGCCCACGTGGTAGAAGAAGTTCCAAAAGGATACATGCCTTGATCGAGGCCGAGTAATGATCCTTGCGCTCCTTCAAAAACAATGCGTTTTCCTGCATCTAATGCATCATTCAAATAGAATGATGTATCTTGCATGTATGGTTTTAATCTCTTACCAAACTCGATATATTGGTTATACATGGCATCATCGTCAAAGGACCATTCTCCTCCGAGTGCTACCACCATTTTTTTCTTTATTGCAAGGAATTTATCCCATTTCGGTTTAAAAACTTCTGGATTCACAATGTCAAATATTCGAATTCCAAAACGTGCTGCCTTATCGCTATAAGTTGGACCGATTCCTCTTTTGGTGGTACCAGCAGCGTGGCATGCTTTAATTTTTTCTTCCAATTCATCAATATAATTATGAAATGGAAAAATCACATGAGCCGTACTGCTTACAATAAGTTCAGGTTTAAAACCTTCTGCTTGAATTTCATCGATTTCTGAGAACAGAACGGCTGGATCTACAACAACACCATTTCCTATAACCACGGTCTTGTTTTGAAGAATTCCAGACGGAAGCAGATGAAAACTATATTTCTTATCATTTATAACCACAGTATGCCCAGCATTATTACCACCTTGGAAACGGCAAACTATTTCTGCATCTTTTGCAAGAAAGTCTACCAATTTTCCCTTTCCTTCATCACCCCATGAGGATCCAATGACCGTTACAGTTTGTGTTGGTTTCATAAAATTACACATGAATTATGTCGTTTTTTGCTTGATTGGAGCTTAAGAAAGCCCAACATATCTAAAATCCGAGCGTATTTAACTCTTATTCTAGGTTTAATTTGATCCACAAATTATATTAGAAAGTTTAGATCAGAAGAAATGTATACAATTAAGAAATGTAAGTTCCTCTTTTTTCAATCCATAAAATAGATATTAGTGCTACATATAATCATTGTCCATATCAGTTATTTCTCAAAATCGAATGTTTATTAATTGAATGAGACGAATAATAGTAATGCAACCGTTTATGTGTGTAATATGGATGAAATCGACCTACAAATTTTGATGCATCTCTTTAATAACTCACGAATGACGTTCAGAGAGCTAAGTGAGAATTTAGAACTAAGTGTGAGTGCGGTTCATAAACGGGTGAACAACTTAGTAGATACAGGAGTAATCCGAGAATTTGTAGCTCGTCCCTCACTCCATGCATTGAAGTATATTTATCTGTTTATTGAAGGAGTTTCCTCTTCCAAATCACCACTTGAAACGGTGTGCGACAAAATAGGAGAACATGAGAACGTAAACGCTGTTGGTTATGCTGCAGGTAAATGGATGTATATCATATGTTTTTTACGGGATATCAGCGAGTTACAGGATCTATCTATATTCGTCACTAAAACAGGTCAATTGGACAATCCTAGGATTGGTCTTGTAAACTTTCAATATATAACTGTTCCTGAGAGTTTGACAACCATGGATTATAAGATAATAAAAAGTCTTCAAAGAGATGCTCGAAAACCAGTAATCGACATTTCAGACGAAACAGGAATGTCAGCTAAGACCGTTAAGAAACGAATTGATAGGATGGTTGAAAATCAGTTAATTAGGATGACTTTAGAATGGAACCCGATATATGAGAATTGTCTAGTGACTGTATTCACCCTCCATTTAAATGATGGAATGGATCTTAGGGAGAAAATCCAGCATATTTATACAAAATATAAAAAGAATTTAGTTGTAGCATTTAGTTACTCGAACATCCCTAATATTTTAACCATGGAAGTTGTCACAAAATCTACTTTCTCTTCGCAAAAAATTCAACAAGAATTACAAGCAGATGGTTACAAGCAAGTTTTGCCGAGGATTTGGATTTATGGGAAATATTATGACCACTGGATTGATCAGCTAGTACGGTCAAAATAGAAAGCCAATACTTATGGATGAGATCTTCCAAAATTTCAACCAGTTGGGAAACAAAACGGAATTATTTGGATTAGTTTGTGTTCAATCAAGTAAAAAATTACATAGTTTACTTAGTTATTTCTTCTTCCAATCAGGGAAAATACAAAAAAAACCGCTTTTTCTTCATTAGACTAGCTTTTTCTCGTTATTAGACACGTTTCCTACTTAGCGAACATGCTATTAATAGAACATCAAAATAATTGTATTTTGTAATAGTCAAAAAACCTGAATGCAAAATCAGACAGATAATGATAATCACTGGGTTTTTCAAGACTAAAATACTCAAATTAACAATTTTACGACGTGAAAAAAATGACACAATCTAAAGAACGTGTGGATTCAGATTTTGCAAACAACTCAATTGAAGTTCAAGATTTGAAGAAACTATTCAAAGGAAAACATGGGATGGAAGATATCAAAGCAGTTGATGGAATTTCATTCCATGTAAATGATGGAGAATTTTTCGGTCTTTTAGGACCAAATGGTGCAGGAAAAACCACAACAATCAAAATTTTAACTGGAAACCTTAGACCGACTGAAGGCAGTGCCGCAGTAGGTGGATTTGATGTACAATCCGAACTTCATAAGATTAAAGAAATCATTAGCGTGTGCCCTCAAGAATTTTCCTTGTATAAATTTCTATCGGGTATTGAGAATATCAAATTTTTTGGGGATTTGCATTCAATGCCTAAGAAGAAAATAATGGAACGTGCAGAAGAACTCTTAAAATTATTGGGATTGTACGATGCGCGCAAAAGAAGTGTAAAAGGATATAGTGGAGGAATGAAACGGCAAATTAGTTTGATAGTTGCACTAATCAATGACCCTGAGATTCTTTTCCTGGATGAACCCACTGTTGGTATGGATCCCCGAGCTCGACGTAAGGTTTGGGAGTTTCTAGGTGAAATCAAGGCACAAAAAAAGACAATTGTCTTAACTACTCACTATATAGAAGAAGCAGAAGCATTGTGTGATCGAGTAGCTATAATTGATTATGGTAAATTGATTGCCTTGGGTGCACCGAAACAATTAATGGAAGAACATGGCGTAGAAGACCTGGAGGGTGTGTTTCTTAAATTAACAGGTCGAAAAATCATGGAGGGAATGTAAAAATGAAACTCAAACGTGTATTTACTATCGTCAAGATGGAGTTAAAACGACAGCTAAAAGACCCATTGTCGTTAATTTTTACAATGCTATTAGTCCCAGCATTAATTTTGTTATTCGGATTATTGATGGACAACAGTTATGGATGGGATGTAACTGAAACATATAGTGTATTTGAAATTATGTTTCCTGGATTCCTAGCTTATGGCAGCTTGTTGACGATTTACGATGTAGCTGCTTCAGTCGCTGGAGAACGTGAATTAGGCATACAAAAGCGAATTAATACCACTCCTTTAACATCCGCAGAATACATCCTGGCTCAAATGATATCTTATACTGTCAAACCGTTAGTCCAATTTGTTTTAGGGTTTGGAATAGGGTATGCAGTAGGTTACCGCCCAACCGTGGGAATTGCAAGTTATGTATTAGTCATCTTATTCCTTGTAATACTCACATTTAGCTCCGTAGGATTCGGTTTAATAACATCTAATATGGCGAAAAGTGCAGGTGCTGCTGGAGGATTAGCATTCGTCTTTATTGTTCCACAGCAATTATTCGCCACATTTATTCCCGCGGAATTTATGGGTGCAGATAGCTTTGCATGGATTTTCCCATCATATCACGCAACCACAGGTATAGGTTCTCTGTTTGCAGGATTATTGTCAACAGACCCTGGTCCAATCCTAGTGAAACTGTCGGTTCTATTAGCAATCAGTGTTGTTATCTATACGATCGGCATAGTCCTTTATGAAATCAAGAAAAAACAATAATTGGACAGAGATTGACAAAATGAATCAAACTATAACAGATACAATTACACCATCCAAAAGGGAATGGTGGGTGGATTACCTTCGGGTAATCGCCGTATTTTTAGTTATACCCTTCCATGTAATAATCTCTTACGTCGAAAATGCCATGGGTACAGGTCCATTCATTATCTGGAATACTACCAGTTACTCCGAGGGTGCTCGAATTGTTTTCGAGTTTTTCAATCCCTGGCATATGCCCTTATTATTCTTACTCGCAGGATTTAGTTTGGTCTATTCATTGCGAAAAAGATCCTATGGTAGATTCATTGGAGAACGAATCGTTCGATTAGGGATTCCACTCATATTTGGTTTGTTTATTTGGAATACACTAATGGGATGGTATGGTACTCTCTTCTATTATGAAGTAATTCCATCGGAAAATCCAATCTACCCAAATCTTCCAGGTTTTGGCATGTTTTACAAATTCTGGTGGTTAGAAGGTGGATTAATGAACACTGGGCATATGTGGTTTATGGTGGTACTTTTGATACTAAGTCTTTTTTCGGGAGGGATCATTGCAGCTATCCAAAAAAATCGAAACAACAATCCAGAAAAATCATCGGTCGTGTTGGAATACCTTACTAGCCCCCCAGCTATGGTGTTTTGGGCTTCTTGTACAGTTTTAATCAAATTCATCCCAGCTTTAAACACAATAGTATTTAATAATGGTTTTAGACTCTCAGCAATTTTCTCAGTATTTCAATGGAATGAAATCCTGTTCTTCATTTATGGTATGCTACTTGCAGGAAATATTGCGAGTTTGAAGAAATTTGAAAAACATTGGGTATGGATGTTACCAGTGGGATTTGTACTAATAGCTCTCTGGGCAGTATTCAAAGTAGATTATGCTGACTACCTGTCATTTGTAAGGAATTTAGGTGCATGGATGTTCATAAACGGTCTCATAGGTGTGACTAGCAAATATCTTAACAAACCTACTCGTGGACTGAAATATATCGCAAAATCGAGTATGACCGTGTATATTCTGCATTTGCCATTAGAAATTATCGTTGGATATTATCTTATGAGAAACCCAATGAATCCAATCCTAGAAATATTCATGTTAATCGGAATTAATGCGGTCTTATGTGTTGGAATATACGAAATATTTAGGCAGATCAACAAAGTTATTCCAGGAATTGGCTTAGTTTTAGGTATAAAAGAGAAACAAATTTGGATGAGAGATAAAAATCAAAAAAAAATAGTCGAGGTTCCTCAAAATCAAAAATCGTAGTTACATACGATGTATTTTTTGAGAAACAAGGAGGTGAAATCGAATGAAATTATGGATAATCTACAAGGATGGAATCGGGATAGCGAAAATCGTTTCTGAAATGATCCAAGATCGCTTAGAAGAATACTTAGATGTTTCAGTTGGTCTCGCGGAAAAAGTAGATCCCAAATTCATGATGGAAGAAAAACCCGAATTCCTCATAATTGGAGATGTGTTGATAGATTCTATTCCCAGCAAAGAAATATCGAAGTGGTTGGATCGATATCAAGAAGTTACAAAAGAAGAAAATCTCACACTTA
>JAEOTN010000177.1 GCA_016839865.1 Promethearchaeota archaeon
CAGCTTCCAATTTTTTTCCGATAATGCACTATATCCCAAAATGCCCTTGAAGGATTTCGAAATACTTGATAAAAGCGGTTCCATCCCTTGATAGGAGTGGTCCATTTTTCGTCAGTAACCCTCCTAAAGTAATTTAATTTCTCAATTTTCTCTTCCCGTAATCGAGCATTACAGTAAATACAAACAAAGTCTTCCTTATTTACCTCGTTTCCACATTTGACGCATCTCATTGGAGTATCATTCTCTTAAGACCAAGCTACAATTTTTGGGATTAAATTAAGTTATATTCGGGGTTCGTTCCTAAAAAATTTCTTATCGACTGGTTCGATTTCTCGATTTTACATCAAAATAAATCATTTCTTAGTTTTATATTCCAACATCCAACTATCTTTATGTTTTTTTAGTGAATGTTCGCGTGGATGGAAAAGATTGAGTAATTCGATGTTAGTACGAAGATGGGAAGTAAGGTTACTGACGTGAATTACTGAATTCTCAGGGCATAATACCATCAATGGAATAACTTGATCAGCAGCATAACTATCTACCGTTGCAGCGGTGGAGGTTTCCTTTATTAAGTGTGTTGCAGCATTTTTCCCTACT
Source organism: Promethearchaeota archaeon (assembly GCA_016839865.1). Next base: position 601 of record JAEOTN010000177.1, read on the forward strand.
ACCTCTGACGGAACTCCACGTTTTCCCAAAATTGTTCCTGTACCAATAATTGTATTCTCATAATTTGCCCATATACTAAGACCTACACCGGGATTAAGTGTTTGTTCGTATTTCAGGGTGAATTGATAATCTTCTTTAGTAAGTGCCGAGAATATTGAGTTTTTCTGTAAGTGATTAATAATCGCTGTTTCTATTCTCTCTGCAACTCGAGGTTTCTTCAAATTATCCGAACATGCAATTATGCCACTCAAATTTAATAGTGAACCTTTTTCCTCAATTATTAGAGGTTTTAATTGGTCGATAGATAGCACAGGATCAATATGTAGAACTGCTTCTGCTCCTCCTTTGGGATAATACCCATTTTTTTTAACATCAATATGGCATTTATAGCCCATTTTTTGAAATAATTGGTATGTGACATTATTGAGGTAATACGGATCAGGAGCTCCCATGCCAAAAGTACCCCCACCTGTGTAAGACACCGTTATTGAATCCCCAGAAGCTGTACGTATACTTGCGGTCTGAATCGTTTGGCTTAATAATGCAATGGAACCTGCTGTTCGTATTATCACATCTAAATTATTTCTCCAATCAGAACCAGGAGTGAATGTAAGGTCGGTGGTACCTACCTTTATGGGACTCAATTTTCCTTTAGTGAGACGTTGGAGGCTTTCTAATCCGAGTTGGTGCTGCAATCTTAATCCAGGAGGTGTTCGGTTTGCTCGGATGTTTGATAAATGAATAGGTTTATTGAACATAACTGAAAATCCTGCGGCTAAACGAGTGATGCTGCCACCACCTTCTCCGATCGTCCCATCAATCTGGAGATAATTCATAATAAGGAAAATGAGAAGGTGTTAATTAATCTGTAGATCAGTGAATCGTTTGGATATATTCTAGAATTAGTTTTAAGGCTTGAACTGCCGCTTGCTCTTTAATTTCTGCTCTTGTACCCTCGAACTGATATTTTTTTATAGTTATATTTCCGCAGCAATTCATTCCCACAAAAACAGTCCCCCTTGGTAATCCTTCTACTGGTTGACCAGCGATTCCGGTGATTGCTAAATTGATATCTGTAGGTAAATCTGACATTCGAGCTAGCATCATTTTCGTTATATCTTCGGAGATTGTTCCATGTTTGTGAATATCATCCATTGGGATATCGAGCATTTCACATTTCGCTTCCGCGCTATATGCAACATAAGTTCCGTGGTAAACTCGACTTGCACCATCTACATTGGTGATAAGATGTCCGATTAACCCTCCAGTAATAGATTCAGCTAGGCCTAATCGTAAGCCAGCTGCTTTTAATGATTCTACCACTTCTGTAGCAAGAGCAATATGAGATTCCATAATTGTTACCTAATCCGAAAAAGTACAAATGGTTTATAAGGTTTTTACGAACTGTCTGAGGAAAAATAAAAAAACGCTAAGTGAGTCTTCTTTTCGATTCCTCTATAAAAGGAATTATGGAGGATGGGACAAGAGTTTTCCATACTGGATCACCATTTTTCAGTAGTGTGCGAATAAAGGTTCCATTATACTGTTTGAAATTATATTTTAATCCATATTCAAGCGATTTACCTTTTTGTTGCAGCAAACGACCTATCCAGAGATTATTCGTGAAAAGGACATCAAATTCTTCAACAATTTCAAATATCGATTTTATCCATTTAGCAAAATTGAATTTATCTGGAATTGGATAAATTTTAAATCGTGAAGCAGGAATATTCTCTTCTAATAATGCAGTCTCAATCATTTTTTTTCGTTCTTCATAAGTAAAAGGATTCTTTGGTTCATCAAATGTTTGGGAAGAACCTATTCCGATAATTAGGCAGTCTACTTTTTCCAATGCTTTCTTAAACAGATACAGATGTCCTAAATGAACTGGCTGAAATCTTCCAATAATTAACCCTGTTTTCTTTTCTGGTTGTAAATTGTGATATATCTTGTCTTTTTCTTGTACCACCTCAACCCATATTGAATCTTTCTCCAATTGAGAATGAATTTCATATTTAGTGACGAGGTCAAAATTAGTTTTAACCATCTCAGCTTGATTTTCGTCAACTAATCCAAGTAGGTAATAATGCAGCTCTGATGCAGATCGATCGTTTGTAACATATTCCATTTTTAGGAATCGTATATCCACAATAGGGATAAGGAATTTTTCGGCAAATTTTGTTAGTGTATGCAACTCCATGTATTCATATGTAAACGGTGCGGAATATTCAATTAGCGTGGAAAATGAGCTTTCAGTATGGTCAGTCTTTTGGAATAGGTACAAATCCATACCTTTGATAGTCAGAAACAAATGAAAGCGAATTCGTCCATAATTGGATTCATCAAATTCATTAATGGAATCAGGGACGACACAATTCTTCACATCACCCGTATGAAAGAACGGTAAATCATCTAGGTTGAAGCATGCTAATGCCAGAGGTGAAGATTTTTCAGTGGATTTCATAGTTACTCAGTTCCCATTAAGTGCATAATGCTATTAGGAAGTATTTTCTATCTAAATATATTAATAATTGCCAAC
>JAEOTN010000178.1 GCA_016839865.1 Promethearchaeota archaeon
GATCGAAATCGATGGGGATCAACACCTTGAAGAGAAGCAACTAAAGTTAGATAAAAAACGTCAAATAGCTTTAGAAAAAAATCATTGGACTGTATTACGAGTTCCAGCCTCGAAAATTCGAGAAAAACAATTCGATGATGCGCTTGAAACAATACTAGGTGCTTATTTTACTGATCCATTATTATTAGAAACAAATACTAGCTTTTTTCAAACAATTAATAAAAATCAAATTACTGGAATCGCACTTCAACTTATTCTTATTCCAATAGCAATAGCTCGATTACAATGGGCTCTAATTTGGTCGTTCATGAATGGAATATTATCTTTTGATAATCCAATAATAAAAATCGCAATAATTGAAGAAGATATACCTTGTGCATTTTTATCAATAAGAGATTTTATTCATACATTAAGCAAATTAAAGGATCTTGCTGGAATAGAATTATCAATCCCCAAATTTGAAGTTGAAATAATCAAGAATAACGACTTTGACTCTTTCACAAATTGGGAAAATACCATTCCAGAGGAAAATGACATTAGTTTTGATGTATCAAAAATTCATGAGATCAATAATAAATTATTACAACAATTTGATTTAGTGATCGATGTATCTACTCTTCATGTTGGACAAAAAATCTTAAACCACAATTTTGGACAAAGTAATTTTATAAAAATTAACTCAGTTTTTAGTCCAAGAGGTCCAAGTACAAGATTTTACTCTGCGTCTCCAATCACTTATGATATTAGGGAAGAAAAAATTGAATGTCTAGAATTTTTTCTTCAATGGATATTCAGAAATAAAAAATTCCTAGAAGGGCAATATGAAATTCTCAACAGAACTTTAACAAACAAAGATGTTATAGGACTGCTTCCAACTGGTGGAGGAAAATCACTTTGTTATCAGTTATCTGCGTTACTTCAGCCTGGGATAACTGTTATTGTTGATCCATTAATTTCATTAATGTACGACCAAGTTGAGAATTTAAAACAACTACAAATTGATGCGATAGCAAACATTTCAAGTATTCAAACTCCTCAAGAAAGAAATATTGTCATTGACAAAATGGTTCAAAATAATCTAATTATGCTTTTTATTTCCCCTGAACGACTGCAGATTGGTACTTTTAGAGAAAAACTATCTGAAATGTGTCTTTACACATCAATTCCATATTTAGTGATCGACGAAGCACACTGTGTATCTGAGTGGGGCCATGATTTCCGACCGTCATATCTACGCCTTGCAAGTAACGCTCGAAAACTCTGCCAATATGAAGGATTGAAGCCAAGCGTAATAGCACTTACAGGAACAGCTTCATGGATAGTCCTAAGTGACATGCAACGTGAGATTGAAGTTAATGAGGATGAAGCAATTATTACGCCTAGAACATTTGATCGTCATGAATTGGAATATGAAGTAATTAAATGCACTACTAACGAAAAAATCTCAAAAATAACAGCGAAGATACTGGAGCTACCACGAAAATTCAATACTTCGAGAGACTTATTTTTTACCAACGAGAACTCAGGTATAATATTTTGCCCACATGTGAATGGTTCGCATGGGATTAGTGAAGTAGCTATTAAGGTTCGCAAAAGATTATCAGATTTTATCCATAATGTTAAAACTTATAGTGGAAGTCCGCCAAAAAATCAAAATCCAGAAGAGTGGAGAAAAATTAAAACAGAAAACCAAATAGCATTCAAAGAAAACGAAGCCCAGCTTATGGTTTCTACTAAAGCATTTGGTATGGGGATCGATAAACCAAATATTCGTTACACAATACACTATAATCTTCCAACCTCTTTGGAATCCTTCTACCAAGAGGCAGGTAGAGCGGGTAGAGATAAGAAAAGGGCTTATTGCATAATTATTTTTTCAGAAGATCCAACATACTGGAAACAACTAAACATTACTGATCTTTCAATCGAAGAGCTGATGATGATAAATCAAGAAATCTCGTATAGTAAACAAGACGATGTATCTCGAATGCTTTACCTTCATGGGATCGGCTGGAAAGGGATCGAAACAGAACTTAATGAGATCATGAATGTTATTAATAATAAAGTCATACCAGTCACGAAAAGTCTAAAAAACGATGAAAGTACGAAGTTTCTATTACCTTTTAAATATACGCGTGTGAGTGATGACGAAAGTCGAGTTACAACTGAAAAAACGCTTTATAGGCTATCAGTTCTAGGATTAGTTTCTGATTATACTTTAGATCATAATGCCAGGCAATTTGAAGTTGAGGTTGTTCGTCGTTCAGACGAATTCATTATAAATTCTTTGTTAGAATATTTTGAAAGATATAAACCATCTGAGTATAGAAATACTGCTTCTCAAAAAATTGAATCGTCTAAAGGTAAATCTATTCTTGAAAAATGTCTAAGGGTTTTGCTTGAATTCATTTATGCAGAAATTGAAAAGAAAA
>JAEOTN010000179.1 GCA_016839865.1 Promethearchaeota archaeon
GCTGACAATGCCAATAAACACGATGCAAAGTTAATTTTACACACAGATGGTAATATCACTCAAGAAATCCCTCTAATTATCAAAGCGGGAGTTCACGCAATTGAACCAATGGAATACGAAGCTGGGATGCGTTTAAAACCTATTAAAGAGAAGTATGGAGAGAAAATCGCATTAATTGGAAATGTACCTGCGTCTGATGCATTGAGTGTTGGAACTGTTGAAGACACAATAAGGATTACGAAAGAATGTATCCGTGACGCAGCTCCGGGAGGTGGGTATGTTCTAGGTACTGGTGCAGATCTAATTGGTTCTATTAAACCCGAAAACCTCAAAGCTATGCTAGATACCGCTAAAAAATACGGGAAATATCCAATAACTTTATGATTTTTTAATTTTAGTATAAGATTCCATACTTAAAGACTCATTGAAGCAATAATCTAAATCCAAAGAGATTAAATAGATAAAAATCTACATATTTACAGTTTTAACAATACACTTACATTACTTAAAACTCAATGAGGAATCACAGTATGACAAAAAATAGGACTAATTTTAAGGTTTTCATGATATTATCTGGCATTATTCTAAGTGTTACAGTCTTGGGATTCTGCCAATCATGCAATTTTGGGCTTATTACTGAATATCCAGATAGTTCTCAATATATATCTCCTGTATCAATTCTTAGTAATGCAGAATTGAATAGCTATTTACCAGGTCAAACAGGTCCAGGAGATTCCTGGGATAATGCATATATAATCGAAGATCTTCAAATCGACTCAGCTGGTTCAGGACCTGGGTTACGTGTCGAGAACACTAACCTCTTCCTAATCATTCAAGACATATTCGTCACAGACTCAGGTTCAAGTGCTTATAGTGGAGGGATCCAACTTACAAATTGCACCAATATTCGTATTCAAAACACAGAAACAACTAACAAAGATAATGGAATATTTGTTATCGATTCAACTTTCATAGAGATCCTTGATAATACCGCAAATAATAACGATGAAGACGGAATACATTTATTAGATTCTTCAAATTGCACTATTTCGTCTAATGAAGCCGGTGAAAATCCGTATTATGGCATTACCATTAAAAATTCACACTTTAATACCATTTCAGATAATAAAGCGTCGGAAAATTCATTTTATGGAATATATTTAGAGGACTCGAATTCAAATTACATAGAAAAAAATATAATTAAAAACAATTTTCTCGCTGGAATATATCTAACAAATTCCGACAGTAATACAATTATCCGAAATACCATTATTGGAAATAGAGATGAGATAACGCAAATTTCTAGTACTGGTAATATCATTGAGAGGAATAAAACAAGTTATTTACTAGAAATCATTCTCAGTAGTGCGGGAGGATTAACATTGGTAGGTTCGGTAATTCTCATATTAATTATTCGAAAGAAAAAACGAGGTTAATCACAAAATCCATTGTAGTGAAATTAAGAATTTAATAATGAGTTTAACTGAGGTATATCCATGGCACAGATCGCAGTCTTAGCTGAAAATTTATATGATGAACGAGAACTTTGGTATCCAACCATTCGGATGAAAGAGGCAGGACATGAAGTTCACATAATCGGTTCTGGAACTGCCTCTGAATTTCTAAGTAAATTTGGCATGCCCGTAAAAGTAGACCATGATGTTCAAGATGTGAATCCAGATGATTATGATGGGGTAATTATTCCGGGGGGATTCAGTCCAGATTACATGAGGAGAGTTCCAGAAATGATCGAATTTGTAAGAAAAATTGGAGACTCTGGAGAAAAGCCCGTAGCAGCTATCTGTCATGGAGGTTGGATGTTAGTTTCGGCAAAATTGATTTACGGGAAAGAAGTGACATCATTTCACTCTATCAGGGAGGATCTAGAAAATGCTGGTGCCAGTTGGATTGATGAACCAGTAGTTGTAGATGGAAACATCATAACCTCTCGTAATCCTAATGATCTTCCGTCTTTCTGCATAGAGATTATGAAAATGCTCAAATTGAATGAAGAATAATCTGTGAATTATGGCATTAGATATCGCTGAAATAATGGAGATTAGCTTCAACATCTTATATTTGGTTACCATTTGGGCATTTGTTGTGATTATGTTCATTCGAAGAAAATCTGTGGATACGGGGAATAAAATAGCATTTCGCTTCCTTCTAGCATTTTTCTTGCTTGCATTGGGTGATACGGGTCATGTAGGCTTTAGAGTAATCGCTTACGCCTTAGGTGGGCTAGAATCGAACGCTCTACTTGTAGGTCTCGGAGCTTTATCCACCGGTATCACTGTTGGAATTTTTTATATGATAATTGCAGACATTTGGCGAGTTCAATTTCAAAAATCCATCAAAAATATTTGGTATATTATTCTATTAGTTGCTGGTATTGCACGATTGGGATTATTCTTCTTCCCACAAAATCTATGGGGGTCTGTAGTACCACCTGCTGATTGGGGATTATATAGAAATATCCCACTAGTGATCCAAGGACTTGGAGTGGCGATCTTAATCCTTATTGACTCCATTAAGACTAACAATAAGATCTATCGAAATATATCAATCTGTATTTTCGTGTCTTATGTATTCTATATACCCGTAATATTGTTTGTGCGGACAATTCCACTGATCGGCATGCTTATGATTCCAAAAACAGTAGCATACGTAGTCATTGCTATTATTGGAGTTCGTGCATACTATACAAAAAGGAATTAAATAATACTTCAATTCAAAATCCTTATTTTTTACCTATAGAATCTATGACCTATGCTCGAAATTGTTGAGTTGGATGATTCAATGGAAAAAATGTTCTGGGATTATGTTCTCAGAGATATTCCTCGGTATTTTTTCTTTATTTTGGATTTAAAGCAATATCCAGATAGATGCAAATTCTTAATCGCTTTAGCCGATAGTACAATTGCCGGAATTTGTCTTATTTGGAGGAATCATATCGCTCAAATTCGTAGTGAAGACCCTGAGGTTGTTGAAGCGCTATATAGAGCAATTCCAGAAGATATCCCAATAGATGAGATCACTTTTGAGAAAGCCCATAAAGATCTGTTACTCGAATTAGTTCCTAAACCAAAGAAGAAAATTGCAATGCATCGCATGCTTTTGGATAAACAAAGAATGGTTGTCAATAAAGAGAAAATGATTCCACGTTACAAATTAGAAAATGATCTTATTCAACGCGAATTGGACTCCAACGATTTAGACGAGATAGTAGAATTGATGAGAACTAGTGATCCAGTATTCTGGGGTGATTATTCAGGAGATCGTCTACGATTTGATGATAGTCAGAACTATATGGGATTATTTGACAGAGAAAAACTTATCAGTTATACTTTATCATGGATAGATGAAACTGCTGCAATAGTTTCTGTCGTCGCTACACATCCGGATTACCAGAATAAAGGTCTAGCTACCTATCTTGTGAATGAAGCAGTTCATAAGCTTATGGAGCATACTGATATTGGACTAATTCATGTACGGGTTGACAATCCTGCAGCAATTAAAGTCTATTCCAAAGTTGGGTACGAAGTCTATATGACATATCTAAATGTCCGATTATAGGTAGATAATGTAGAAATGTCTAATAATGAAATTCCTCATCTGAAAGTCTCAGGAAATCCTTATGATATCGGATTTCAGATAGGAGAACACTTTAAACGTAATATGCTTGCCATATTGGAGGAGTTCAAAACCTACAAAATCCATAAAAAAAGGTACTTAGAAAAGAGGTATCATATCCAACAAATGCTATCTGAATCAAAAAAATTATCCTCGGATATAATTGAAGAAATAGAGGGCATGGCAGAAGGCTCAAACATCGAATTCTTAGACTTATTTATTCATAATTGTATGCATTTACCATATTGGTCAAATTGCTCGACTAGCATTCTGAAGCAAAATGATACTATCTATATCGTCCATAATGAGGATGCACATCCATTACTTGAGAAGTATGCATATTTTGTTTTTGTGAAACCAGAAAAGCCAGATTTCATGTCGTTTTTCTCTCATTGTTATCCTGGAATAGTGCCTGGGATGTCATATGGATTTAATATGGCTGGAATTGTACAAACTTGCAATTCTCTTCCTGATCCTACTAAAAGTGTCGGTATTCCAAGGATGTTTGTGGGTCGAACAATATACGAAAATGCAAGAACAATTTCTGATGCGATTGATATCATAGATAATCTGAAACCACGTTCAGGAGGAGCAAATTATAATCTTGCTTCAATGAATGAAAAACGTGTAGTTAGTATAGAAACCACTGGAACAGATTATGCAGTAATCCCGATCCGAGAACGATTTTTCCGTGCGAACCACTATATTTCTGAAAAATTCAAACACCATCCTGCTGCTTCTGATCACACATTAACTAGACAGAGTCGTGGAAGTGAACTACTCCCTAAAGTCAATCAATCAACAGAATTATTAGGTATGATGTGGGATAATTCTATTTTCTTGACAATGGAGGGCACAAATAATGATTGTCAAACTAATTCAACCCTCATGTTTAAGATAACTGATCAAATTATCCATTTAAAAAAACATGATGGTAAAAAACATATCTATTCGCATGTGGAATTATCTGATTTTTTCTGATTACTAAATTTATTAGTTATCTTTCCAAGTATAAATGAGATTACAGCATTCGTCCCCTTGCATCAATGTCGAGGTTCTGGTTAATCTGATATTTGGATGTAATGCATTTGCTAGAGAGTAATTTGCTCTACATGCAGTCCTATATCCATGTTCCCCATCAAAACCTAACTTATTGAAAGTTTTAGCCCATAAACACTTCGTAAATTTCAGAACTAGTTTATCATCGGTGTCTTCAATGATGTCGAATGTAACAGAATTGTTCATAAATTCCGTAGTATACAACTCTATCAAAGCAATTTTGAATTGGGTGAAATTTTCAATTTGATTCTTGTTTCTTGATTGGTTTATTTGAATTCTAGCTAATTCATCGATGTAATCAGATACAATTTGCAATGTTTTTTCTTCTCCAAATTCCAAAATGAACTTTTGAATAACTCCTAACATAGGTAAAAAACGAGCAAGCATGTAATCTTCATAACTGATTTCAAACTTGTTTTTAAATTTATGAGGAGGGTTTTCTTCTTCCATTTTAATCCAACTATTCATTGAATTCAGTTATATAAAAATTAATTATTCCACAAGATGGTGTTGTTTACTCTATTTTTTTTAATCCACACCATCGAAAAATTAAAAGTGCAACCATTTTTACAGCGTTCATGATGTCTTTAATGTTAATCCACTCATCTACTCCATGTGCAATCATTACATCACC
>JAEOTN010000180.1 GCA_016839865.1 Promethearchaeota archaeon
GGAAAAAAAATGCACAATCTAAGAAATTAAAAAGAAAAGCGATGAAATTTATAAAAGAAATCAATAAATCCTACAGTTACAAACCCACGTTTGGCTACCTTATTTGGTTTTCAGTATTCAAAGCGCTAAATAGTGAATTTTCTGAAGATTCTGCTGCCGATTATAAGTATTATTCACAAAAAGAGTACTTTGTTGATGTGAATCTAACATTTGGTCAAAGGTCTATTTTGAAAATCTTTAAAGCTCTATTTCGTTTTCTTATCCGGATTGGAATGGTATAGAAAGTGAAATAGAATTTATTTCCTAATTTTGTTTTTTTCCAGATCTCCGAATTTTCAACCAATTCGTGAATAAAACCGTTCTTCTAATTGCAGAATGTTTGATATGTTGTAGATAAATATGGGGTATCTTTGAGGATTGTGTGGCTTTTTATCCAAAGAAAAGATATATGGGAAATAGAAATATCAAAAAAAGTCATTATTTTTCATCAATGTTTTGTAAAGCATATGCTCCTCGAATCAGTTTACCTATACGGGAAACAAATGCTGCACAAGGTGCTCCATCAACTATAGAATGGTCAAAAGAAAATGTCATACTATAAATACTGCGAGATTCAAATCCTGTTTCAGTTTCTACCACTCTTTTTGTAATTCCTCCTAAAGCGACATTAACAGTTTTATCTCTTAAACCTACTGCCCATCCAGTATTATCCTTGAAAACTTCCCCTAGCGTAGAGATTCCTACAGTCCCCATGATTTTGTGCACATAAAATGGATTTCGCAACATTCTGCGCATTACCATCCTTCGTATGAAAGTAGGAATTAGCATATAAAGACCAGTATATTTTGCCGATTTGTCTCTGGATAACTGCTCAGTTTCTTCAATCTTCTTAAACTGAATTGCCTTTATCTCATCGTTAATTTCACGAATACTTTTTTTATCTATATTTCGAACACAATGATTGTAAGGAACTTTCTTTCCATCTTTCTTTGTTATTTCTATCATCACGCTCATATCAACATCTTCAAAAACTACTAATTTATTCCTACCCTTACGATATGAGTTAAACCGTTTATCCTCAGAAACAGCTTGAGCTATGCATTTTGCTATCCAACTGGTGAGAGAAACACTGTAATTCTCTTTTTCTTTAATCTCACGAATTCTTTTCCACCCATCAGTAATATCAATTTCAACCAAGCCCATTACAAAATGGAATTCACCTGCAACTTCATAATAGTCTGCCATAATTCTTCGAGTGGGAGAAAACTTTTTTATAGTGTAATTTATCTTCTTTTTCATGAATTTCCCAGCTATTTATTTATTTTTCTAAGACATGATATTAAAAAGACTAGTTATATAAATAGATGTACCTTTAATAAAACCATATTTTCATACGAAGATGTTGAAAATGGAAGTTACACTCCTAAAAGTTATAGCAGCAATTTATTTCTTTGTAGAAATTCTTATCATGATTTATTACGCGAAGATATCATTTGGACGTGTAATTCCAAATGGAAATGGACATTACATGCCTAAGAAAGATGAACCTTTCGTAAGTATCATCGTTCCGACTTATAATGAAGAGAATAACATTGGTAAATGTTTGAGAACGCTTAAAAATTTGAGATATAGCAATTACGAAATTATAATGGTGGATGGAGGCTCGACTGATAATACTGTTAAGGTAGCGAACGGATATCTCGAACCCGATCAGATCATTGTAAGTGACGGATTACCTGATGGATGGGTAGGGAAAAGTTGGGCATGTCATCTAGGATATCAAGCAGCAAAAAAAGGAGAATTGTTACTTTTTACAGATGCGGATACTGAACATAAACCCGAGTCCTTGAAGAAGTTAGTCTGCATAAGCAAAGAAACTAAATCCGGTCTATTAACTCTGCTCCCCTATCAAAAAATGAATAAATATTGGGAAAGTATTGTTCCAATATATTATTTTATGTCCCATGTGGCATCAGGGGGCGGGAAATCCGTGAATTCTAAACTAAACAAGGATAGTTTTCTCGCGAGTGGTCAATATATGCTATTTACTCGAGAAGCGTATGATAAGATCGGAGGTCATGAAGCTATCAAAGGAAGCATCGTCGAAGATTACGCATTAGCAAGGGTTACAAAAACTAAACTAGGTAACTTATATTATTTAGAAAATCATCGTCTTGTTTCCTCGCATATGTATCCTGAGTCAATTATGCACTGCTGGACAGGTATTAAAAAGGTTCTTTTTGCAGGAACGAAAATCACGCCACCCAGACGAATTCTCATTTCTACATTGTTTGTTTTATGGGGAATTGCATCACCAATCGCAATTTTCTTTGCTGCACGTGAACATGCAATTCTGTTTTTATTGATAACTGGAGGAATTTATGTTCTACACTTGTTGGTATTTGCGCATTATTGGCATAAGAAAGGGCGTCATTATTATTTGACTTATGTTCTTTTACCAGTTCTTGAGGTTGTTTTCATCCTAGCTATGATTTTCTCAGCCCTTGAGATTCTGTTTGGTAAAGGTACAAAGTGGAAAGGAGTAAGCTACCAACCTGATCTAAAAGCTGGATTAAATTAATTTCTCAATTTTAGAATTTCTAATTTCTTAATCTTTTTTTGGTGTAACCTCAATAAAACAATGTAATGGACGAAAAAATATTTATCATCTTAAAAGAAAACGGATATGAACTTCACTCCTCATTATTTCATAACGAAGGTAACAAAAATCTTGTTATAATTTGCCATGGAGGATTAGGAGACCGATATGAGCATGGTAGATTCCCTCATACTGCAGAGAAATTGAATGCGAATGGATATGATGTTCTCCTTTTTGATTTTTCAGGATTTGGACAAAATGAACGGATTCCAATCCACCTTTCTCTTATGATTTCCGACCTAGAGGATGTTTGGAAATGGACAAAATCACAAAATTATAAGAACCGTTGCACAATTGGATTAAGTTTAGGAGGATTAGTATCTCTCTGTGCTTCATTGCCTGAGAGAAAAGGCGCAGTTTTCTGGGCTCCTGCTTTTAACACAAAAGATTCAATCTCCCCGATTCAGAAGTTTTTTGTAAAGATACGATTTGCATTATCATCAAAACCCCTAAAAATGAAGCAAACAGGTGTTGGTCCTTCCTTACAATTTGGGCGAAAATTTATAGAAGATTTACTCAATTTGAATATTGACGACTACCTCAGTAATTTTTCACCCCCAGCGTTA
>JAEOTN010000181.1 GCA_016839865.1 Promethearchaeota archaeon
TATATAATAATGTTCTATTTCTTCCTAAAAACAGAAAAATTGATGCAAGAACTACAGATGCAATTCCAAGCATGACACCAAATACTGTAAGGAAGATTGGTCCTGATTTTAAACCAGCTTGAAACATTTTCATGATGGTATATTTCTCTTCAACTGGTCGGTCTTCGAATTTTTGCCTGCAATTATTACAATACCCAAAATGAGAGTAATTGCACTCTACGCAAAGTATTTTGCCGCACGTTCTACAATGTTTTTTGTTCTTTCCTTCAAGAATACTTCTACTGCAGTCTTCACACTGATAGTATGATTGATCTGAATAACTCATAGGATATCTGAATTTAATCACTGAGACTATTTTTCAATACTTAAAATAAAATAAAACTAAATCTAACTCATTTCGAATAAAATAAAAAGATCTGGTGTATTACATCAAAATTAAGAACATGGATATTAACAAGATTGATTTTGTGAAAAAACGCTCCCTAGAAATCTTTGAATTCAATCAATATGAGGATGGAGATATCTTTTACCATCTGCCCTCCCTAGGATCGTATGGGCAACAATTCGCTTGGGATTCAGGTTGGAGTGTAATTGGTGCAGCAAATCTCATTCCGGAAAACGCATTAAAAGAGCTTCAAACTGTTTATAAACTACAATTAGAGAGTGGTCGGATTTCTCATGAAATCATTATAAAAAAAGGAGGTAATAGTTTTTCCCGGATGATGTTAGCCCCTTTGATTGCAGGCATGTTCGATGAGGAAAAAAAGTCGTATTTTCTTGACCCTCCTGCATATCTAAGTGCGACAGAGGTTCTCTATAATCGAACTAAAGATAAACGAGTTTTCGAATTGCTACCATCAATGGAAGCGTGTGTGACCTATTTATTAGAGAAAAGAGACTTGTTCGGGGATGGTTTGGTTTCTGTAATTCATCCGTGGGAAACAGGATGCGATAATAGCCCTGTGTTTGATGAAACCATGAATATTACCATCAATAAACCGTTTTGGAAGGCAAAATACCTTTTTAAATACCTAAAGATCATCAGAAAGTTATCAAAAATAGATTGGAACCTCAACCTTGTGAAAGAAAAAAACATGTTTGCGATGGAAGATGTGGGAGTAAATGGACTAACCGCAGCTGGTATAATTTCAATTTCAAATTTATATAAAGAAGCGGGAGACCTAGAAAAATCGGAAGAATATTTCTCCAAAGCCGAGAAATTAGTAAAATCCATTGAAAAACATCTTTGGGTAGAATCCAAAGGCTTTTTCTACCCTCGTTTTGGTTTTGAAAACCCAAAGAACCTCCTCCGTACCACCGCAATCGGTATATCTCCTTTGCTTTCAGGTCTTATTGAAAAGGACAAGGCAATCTCTGCGTTGGAAAATTACCTGAATTCCGAAAAACACTTCAATAGTCCATGGGGGGTCGCCTTTAATTCACGATACGAAATTGCACAAGAGAAAAACACTACTTTCGAGACAAACTTTCTTTGGCGTGGTCCTTGTATCTGGATGAATATAAATTGGATAGCTGCAAAATCCGCTTCATTATATGGAAGAGATGACCTAGCGAAGGAAATTACAAAAAAAACCATGAAATTATTAGAAAAAAGTGGATTTAGAGAATTTTATCACCCTGAGACTGGAATCGGTGGAGGTGCTAAAAATTTCACATGGGGCACTGTCATTTTAGATATGTTAAAGGATAATTGCTAATACGGAGAACATTACATTAAATTATCCACCTCATGCATTACCTACTTTCGGTCAAATCGTATATACAGTGCCCATAGATATAGACACAGATAGATCCATTAATAATGGATTAAAAAATTGTATTAAATCAAAATTAAGAGACTACCAGATATACTCATTTTCAACTATTACGATTTAGAGGATTCTCTTGAATTCATATTCAGTCAAGGATAACAGACAAAGTAGTGTGTTTCAACAAAACTTTATAATTAGCGCATTCATTTTCAGTATGTTTCAAGCTGTGTAATGGAAAAACAACATGAAAGATACCCCAAAACCAAATACCAACACAAAAAAGACAACAAAGAAATTGAAAAAACAAGAGAGTTATATTCTTGAAAATCCATGTTGTGATGAACCGTTAATAAAAGAACAAGATGGTTTCTTTGTGTGTTTAAATTGTGGTATGGTTTATGACGCGCAAGTCTTAGATGCCTCTCCCCGTCGAGCTTTTACACAAGATGAAATTGCAAAAAGAAAATCAGCAGAACCCGTATATAGGGGGCAAATTGGGCCTCGTACAACTATAAAAGGCAATACAGATGCAAAAGGTTCTTTATTATCCCCAAAAGGTAAGCAGAAATATCGTCGCTTAGCGAAAATTCATCGTTCTTTAACAACTTCTTATGAACGGAATCTGTGGATTGCATTACCAAATCTTCAACGATTAAAGGAACGTCTTAATCTCCCAGATGCTGTGGAAGAAGATGCACTGCGGATCTATACTAATGCGGTAAATAAGAAACTCACAATGGGAAGAAGTATAGATACATTATTAGTTGCATCGATATTTGCAGCTTTAAGAATTCATGAAATTCCTCGTACAATTGAGGAAATCCTTGACAAAGCAGAACTACCTAAGAAAAATGTAATCAAAAGTTACAGGTTAATTTTGCTAAAAATACTTCCTGAAATGGGTATTAAAATCAAGCACTTCGGAGCGGTTCGTTATATAGACAAATTTATTGAAGATTTAAAACTCAGCATGGACACACGAAACAAAGCTATTGAACTTCTCAAAATTGCTAAAGAGAATGGTATGCCTACTCAAGGAAAAGATCCAAAAGGATTGGCTGCTGCTGCAATCTATACTGCTTCTAAATTACTGGGAGAAAATAGAACCCAGAATGAAATTGCTAAACTATCCCATATAACTGAAGTAACTCTTCGAATGAGAGCAAAAGATCTCAAAAAATATGGATTAGATAGAATGAAACAGAAAAATGAAATGAAAAATGTAGTATCTTCCTAATTTTATTAAGAATTAGAAAAGAAAAACACCATAACACTGACTGTATGTCGTTATAGAGTGTTTCCTTTAGTCTGGCAAACTCTTTTATTTACGTTTGGATTGATGAAATCGCATAAAATAAAATTGTATCATTCACTTCTAATAGCACTTGTGAATGATGGAGTGTTTTTCATTATGTTTCTTGCGTTCATTAGATAAAAAAAAGACATTTAATTAAATAGTAAGTCTAATGCATTTTTTTTAATATCTTGAGCAGTTTCCATATCCAACTGGTCCTCTGCGAAATACATGATAAGACTCATTTTTGTTGTTGTAAATATGTCACAACAATCAAGCAATACAGAAGATAAAGACGATATGATTTACAGAGCTTGATAAAGAAAAAAAATTAAAGTTGGAAAATTAATTGGAACGCAATTTCCATAATTTTCTGTAATTTTTCTGATTGGTCATCCTCAATTTTGCTATAACTTCCCAATGTTAAATCCAATTCACCGTTGATTGTGTTAATTCCAGGAACGATCTCCATCATTGGATGTGCTGATGGGGCAAAGATTATTGAATCTATCTTGTATTCACCGTATTCTGTTGGTATGTCAAGTCTACCGAGATTAGTTGTAACAATTCCAGTTATGAGTTTACCAATTGTAAATAGATCTTTTTTCTTCAGGATTTTTATTATCATATTACTCTCATCATTCCGAAATTTCATTATCTCTTCATAA
>JAEOTN010000182.1 GCA_016839865.1 Promethearchaeota archaeon
ATTACATGATAAAACTGGAATCTTGATTTTGCAATAATTGTATCTAATTTTTTCAAAACATTCTGGAATCCCACATTCGTTCGAACTTGGAATTTTACCATTAATGATGTATCCCCTATTATCCCATCAATTGATTTAGTTTGATAGATTCCACTTAACTTTGATATAATGTTAGGTTCTTCAGGATTCGTTTTTATTTCTACAAAAAAGATACGATTATCATCTCTATTTGGATGTAATATTTGCGTTTTCTCAAATCCTGAACCATTTGAGTTAAGATTTTTGACATATTGCCATACAGTTTGACGACTTTTACCCAACATCTTACCTAATTCAGTGTTTGTGATTCGTGAATTTGAGTACAAAAGATTGAGGAGTTTTTTTTGGTCAATTGAAATTTTCACTATATGTTAAGTTTTTCTCTCAATTATTTAACACTTTCTAGTTTAATATCTATTTAAGTTTGAAATTGTAATCATTTAAGCATACAATAATTAACCTTATATGAAATAGGGGGAGTTCAATATGTATGACCGAAGGTTATAAAGTTGCTGACATAGAGTTAGCAGAGAAAGGAAGAGAAGGTCTTTATGTAGCCGGTCGGAAAATGCCTGTGACAGCAGGAATTATTCGAGATGAGTTTGAAAAGACTAAACCTCTTAAGGGTATCCGAATCGGAGCATGTTTACATGTTACAAAGGAAACTGGTAATTTAGCACGAACTTTAATAGCAGGGGGAGCGGAAGTTTATATGTGTGGCTCAAATCCACTTTCCACCCAAGATGATGCAGCAGCAGCAATGGTAGAAGATGGCGCTCATGTCTATGCATGGCATGGAAATACAGACGAAGAATTTTATTGGGCAATTCGTCAAGTTTTAGACGCTAAACCACATATTTTGATTGATGACGGCGCAGATCTCATCGTTACTGCTCATAAAGAATACCCAGAATTAATAGAAAGTGGAATCATTGCATGTCAAGAAGAAACTACAACTGGTGTAAAACGGTTTGAAACCATGGAAGCAGCGGGTGATTTGAAGGTTCCATTATTCCCAGTTAACGATGCCCGATGTAAAAATGAGTTCGATAATGAACTTGGTACTGGTCAAGGTATTGTTTCAGCAATTTATGGTATGCATATTCTTTTTGCAGGGAAAACTGTAGTAATTGCAGGTTATGGCCACTGCTCATCCGGAATGGCATTGCGAGCTCGAGGATTAGGAGCACGAGTGATTGTAACAGAGGTGGATCCTATTGCAGCTTTGAAAGCAGTCTACTCGGGTTTTGAGGTAGCTAAAATGGATGATATTGTTCACGAAGCGGATGTAATCTTCACAGCAACTGGTTGTAATGATGTAGTAGCCAAGAAACATTTCGATAAGCTGAAAGATGGCTGTATACTTGGCAATCTTGGTCATTTCGACATAGAAATTGCGACAAAAGATCTCTACGCCTATGCAAAGGATGTCAAACCAATTCGCAAAGATGTTGAAGAGATTACTTTGCCAAATGGTAACAAAGTATATTTACTTGGTCAAGGTCGTTTAGCAAACTTAGTTTTATCTGAGGGGCATCCTGCAGAAGTAATGGATCAAAGTTTTGCATTGCAAGCACTTGTTTCTAAATACATCGTTGAAAACAAGGGAAAATTCAAAGCTGGTATGATTAAAGTTCCTGTAGATATCGATAACAAAGTAGGATATCTTAAGTTGAAATCCATGGGAATCGAAATTGATGAATGGACCGAAGAACAACGTAAATATAATGAAGATTACAGTGAAGGAACGTAAAATTTCCTAATCTAATTTATTTTTTACTCTATTTTTCTTTGGGTTTTTTTGATGGGTCACGGTTTATCTTGTACCTCTCATTATAAACTCGACTCAAGTCATACATATCTTGTTTATTCCTTTCAACAATATTTGTGGAACGTTGTCTTTCATCTGCGCTTTCTTCAAAGGTCTCGTTTTTTAGACGCGCCCACAATCTACGAAAGAAACTCTTCACCCTATAAAAAAATAAATGGACCCTTATTGGCATCTCATACTAGTATGTAATTCTCACGTATTTAAGAAAATCGTTGGTAAACGTTGCTGTTTTTTTATAAAATGGAAAAATTACTACTTCCTCATTTTTTTATGAAATATTGAGATGTTTTGTCTTAGGGTAGCTCTAGTTGCAAACAGCACTGCTTCCCGACCGAATCCTAGAGAATCAAGTAAACCTAAATCTAAATGCAGTTCATATAGATAAAAACCTACTTTTATTCCATTGCTAGTATCTTTAAGTCGCACATTTACCATCGCTACAGCTTCTGGTTCTATGGAAGTGACTTTTAGCTTCCAAAATCTACCTTTTTCAGTTTCTTTATCCTCTAGGACTTTAATTTCCCCTTTGGAATGCAAATCATACTTTAGAGTGCCCGTTAGATCTAAAATGAAAGTTTCTTCAAATTCATAAGTGAATTCTGTATCAGATGTTTTTCCTGCTGTTTTCTTGCGAAACGGGATGAAGTCTAACCAAAATTCCGGATTGTAGATTTTATCTATAAAATTAGAACCATGGATTCCTTCGAGTTCTTCAACCACTGAAAGAAGTAAATCATCGACCATTTGAAAAATGGAGGATTTCTTATTTTAAATTCTCTTGGATTTCTTCGACAAAGATTAGGACCATGAGAAATCCAACATGTTTGTATATATTCAGCTACTTGATGAGTTTCAGGTATTTCAGAACTTATCTTTAATCATACTGATGAAACCGTCTTTAAACATTCCACCAAGGTGTTTATACACCATTTCTCCATCTTTAAAGAACAAGAAAGTGGGGATTGCATGAATGTCAAATTTCTCACCTATCCATCGATTTTGATCTAAATCTAAAGATACGAACTTAACATCATTATATTCTAATGATAACTCTTGGAAGATTGGTTTTACTCGTTTGCATGGACCACACCATGTCGTAAATACATCTACTAATACTTTCCCGTTATTTCCAACCACATTATCGAATTCAGATTTTTCGATTACTTCGTATTCAGCTACTTTGCTTTCAGTCATAATTATCACTATTTGTTGTTTAGAATGGATATTCAAAAAAATATGAAATTACTGCATTCAGAATATAGGTAATTTGTGTTTATGGTTAAGAATTAGTAACTGAAATAGTTGTTTAACCGTTATAAAATAAAAGTTAGACAAAGCTACTGAGATTTTGGTTCCAACAGACTGTTCATATCGATATTTGATTCGAATATCTCATCGGCCAATTTTCTTAGACCTTTCAAACCAATGGGTTCCTTTCTAAGCATATGGGATTTCCAGATCTTCACATCCGAAAAATCAGCTTCTATCGCTTCTATGTATTTATCTTGAATTTCACGCATCTGCCTACACATATCGCATCTGTGATATTTAGTAGGGATAATTCGGTTGATATGTACTGCATTTAAACTCATATAGGGTTCTGTGAGCTCCCTGGCGCGTTTTAGTTCTTCATAACTAGGTTTCTCCGGAATTGTAACTAACCGTAGTGATCCTGAGTCTCTCATAAGAGTTGTTACACGTTCTGCACGTTTTTCAAGGTTATTTATTATTTCGAGGATTTCTTTTGAGCGATTTTTTTGTTCTTCTGTAGCCCCTTTGGATAGCGGATTCAATAATCGAGC
>JAEOTN010000183.1 GCA_016839865.1 Promethearchaeota archaeon
CCACTTGTAGGATTAATGACCGTCAGAACCCCAGGATTGCAATTTTTTACTAAACAACCAGTAATTGATATATTTTATCAGAGAGATGTCTTTATAGGGGATCCGTTTTTCACAAATAATAATCTTACAGAATTAGTAGATATATTAGATAGTCCACTCAATTATACATTGATTAAAAACTCAGAAATTAGTAGATTCTCAATTAAATTTATTATTGTTCCTTCAATCGAAAATATTTATTATGAGGTTTATATAGAAGAAATTAGAGATAAATCGATTCTTTTTACGGAATTATCGAACAATTCTGATCTATTTAAATTCTTGTTTTCAAATTCAGATTTTCGAATATTCGAGATTCTTTAGTCGTTTTAGGGGATTTGGCTCAAGTACCAGGAATATGTCCTTTCTATTCCTTCCTCAAATGAGAATTTTGGTTTCCACCCTAATTTTGAAAGCTTTGATATATCTAAAAGTTTTTTTGGTGTTCCATCAGGTTTACTAGTGTCATATACGATTTTTCCTTTAAAACCAACAATTTTTTTTATAATATGGGCCAATTCAGAGATGGAAATATCCTTCCCGCAACCTATATTAATAATATTGGGATCATTGTATTTATCAAGTAAAAATATGGTAGCTTCAGCTAAATCATCAACATAGAGAAATTCTCTTCTAGGTTTTCCAGTTCCCCAAACGGTTACAGATTTCATACTCGAATTTTTTGCTTCATGAAATTTCCTAAGTAAAGCTGGAAGTACATGAGAATTTTCCAGATCAAAATTGTCATTCGGTCCGTATAGATTAGTAGGCATTAATGAAATCGCGTTAAATCCATATTGCTTTCTATAGGACTGACACATAGTAATTCCTGCAATCTTTGCCACAGCATAGGCCTGATTAGTTTCCTCTAATTTTCCTGTTAGAAGATAATCCTCCACTATCGGTTGAGGTGACATTTTTGGATAAATACAAGAGCTTCCAAGGAATATAAACTTTTTAACATTATTTAGATATGAATAGTGAATCAAATTTGACTGAATCATGAGATTATCAAAGATGAATTCTGCAGGAAATTTGTGGTTTGCTAGTATACCTCCGACTTTTGCTGCAGCATCGATTACATAATCGATTTTATTAGATTCAAACCAATTTTTAACGGCAATTGAATCACGGAGATCCAATTCGGAACTTGTTGTCTTGTATAAATTCTTGAAACCATTTTCTTCAAAAATTCTTACGATAGAAGATCCAACTAAACCAGTATGACCTGCTATGTAAATATTTGACGTTTTATCAACCATTAATCTTCACCGATATGGATCCTAGCCATTTGAAATCTCATTGTTTGTCCAAAAAAACTCATTCTCCCTTAAAAATTCGATACCTTCTCCTGGTGGTTCAATTCCAACGGATTGAAGGTCAAAATCAACCATGATTTTGACTAAATTACCAAAATTTACTCTTGGTTCCCAATTAAGGAGTTTTCTTGCTTTAGTTGGATCAGCTTGAAGATGATTAACTTCTGCAGGACGTAAATAGAGATCATCTTCCTTAACATAATCTCTCCAATCAAGATCCAAATACTTGAACGCAAGTTCCAAAAATTCTTTCACCGAATGAGATTCACCAGTACCAATCACAAAATCATCTGGGGATTCTTGTTGAAGCATTTTCCACATAACCTCAATATAGTCTGGTGCAAAACCCCAATCTCGTTTAGATTCAATATTTCCTAGAAAAATCTTTTCTTGTGTCTGATTTAGTATTCGAGCTAGTCCACGGGTTATTTTTCTCGTAACAAAAGTCGCTCCACGACGTGGAGACTCATGGTTAAATAGGATCCCATTAGAACAGAAGATATCATAAGATTCGCGATAATTTACAGTTATCCAATAAGCATAGACCTTTGAGACGGCATAAGGACTGCGAGGATGAAAAGGAGTGATTTCTGATTGAGGAGGGGGGGAAGATCCAAACATTTCGGATGATGAAGCCTGATAAAACCTAATTTCAGGATTAAACTTCGCAATCACATCGAGAAGACGAACTGAACCAAGGCCTGAAACATTTCCAGTATATTCAGGCATATCAAAACTCAGCTTGACATGTGATTGTGCAGCTAAATTGTAGACTTCATCTGGTTTAATTTTCCCCATAAGGATATTGATAGAACTGGAATCTGTTAGGTCACCGTAATGAAGAAATAATCGTCTGTCTTTCATTTGAGGATGTTGGTAAAAATGATCGATTCTTTGTGTGTTGAAACTACTAGATCTACGGATGATTCCATGGACCTCATAACCTTTTGAAAGTAGAAATTCGGCTAGATATGATCCATCTTGTCCTGTTATTCCAGTAATTAATGCTTTTTTACTCATTTTTAAGTCAAACTATTTGTGGCTAAGGGGATAGGTCAATATTTAGACCTCTTTCCACCTCAAACAAGGCAGAATTAGGAGATTTTTAAAATATTTACATTTGCTTTTACTAAGAAGAAAAGATATACTTAACATATCTGCACTTATAACATCATTCTGACCAAAGAAAAAGTTTCATCAGAATTTTAAATTAAAAAGAATCAGATTCTAGTGAGTTGATTGCACACGATGAGAATTTGTATTGATCTAGATGGAGTTATTTGCAAATTAAGAGGAAAAGAGGAAACTTATAACAATTTAAAACCTATCAAGGGTAGTGTAGAAAAAATAACAGAACTAAAAAGAAGTGGACATTATATTATTATATACACTGCAAGGAGGATGAAAACACATAAAGCTAATCTTGGGAAGATAAATGCAGACATCGGAAAAGTGACTTTGGATTGGTTACAAAAACATTCTATTCCGTTTGATGAAATTTACTTTGGAAAACCTTGGGCTGATGTATATATTGATGATAATGCCTTCAAGTTTATTTCTTGGTCGGAAATTGATGGTCAAGGAAAAAAACTACCAATGAGTCACGAGAAGAGGATTAGAGGGGATGAATAACAATCTTAATTTTATCATACCGATGGCTGGACTAGGGAAAAGATTTCTTGAGGCAGGATATTCCAAACCAAAGTATTTTATTGAAATTCAAGGAAAAACACTTTTTGAGTACTCTATATTGAGTTTGCCTCTAGTCTTAGGAAAAAAAATCATCTTTATAGGATTGGAGGATCATGAAAAGAAACACAATCTAAGCGAATTTATTGATCTAAAGATTAATGAAGTAAACTCTCAACTCGGGATAACAATAAAGCATCAAGTTATACTATTGGATCAACCAACACGTGGACAGGCAGAAACAGTTCTAAAGGCAAAAGACCTCATCAGGGAAAATGAAGAAATCGGTATCTATAATATTGATACATATTTTTCTTCAAAAAGTTTGAAAAACATTCTTAGCAATCACAGGGTAAAATGGGATGGAGTTATTGGATCATTTATTGAAAAAGAGCGAAGTACTAAATGGAGTTATGCCGAATTAGATACTAATGGATTTGTCAAAAGCACAACAGAAAAAGTTCCTATATCGAAGTTTGGACTCACTGGATTCTATCATTTTACAAGAGCTCAAGACTTCTTCTCAGTGGCTTCAAGTTGGATAAACCAAAAGAAAACCGTAAAAGGAGAGTATTATGTCGCTCCAATGTATAATGATCTAATTAAGAATGGAAAACGGTTTGTTATTGATATTGCAGAGAAATTA
>JAEOTN010000035.1 GCA_016839865.1 Promethearchaeota archaeon
AGAAAAAGCAGGTGTTACCCGTTTAAATATATCAATAAATGCGATAGATGAGAAGAAAGCTAAAAACCTTAGTGGAGTTCCACACTATGATGTAGATAGATTGGTGGACTTATTTGACATTATCATCCAATCGAATATCGACCTCCTCATAGCCCCTATTTGGTTCTTTACATATAATGATGAAGATATAATCCGAATCATTGAGATCGCCAAAAAATTACCTAAAAAGAAATCTTTGAATGCTACACCTTTATTGGGTATACAAAATTATCTGTTATACAAAACAGGAAGGAAATTTAGGAAAGTAGAACCCCGCACATTTGATTATTTTTACTCAAGGCTTACAAAGTTGGAGAAAAAATATAACACGAAATTAAAATTAGGTCCCCTCGATTTTGGCATCCATTCTGCAGAACCCCTCTCTCCCCCTGTCAATGTAGGGGATAAAGTCCCTGTGAAAGTTATGTGTAAAGGAAGAACACACAATGAATATATTGGAGCTTTAAATGAATTTTGGGCAGTCAAGGTGCTATCCCCTATCCCTTTAGCGGTTACAAAGGTAGTAACCGTTACGGTGATTAAACAAAAAATACGAGAGAATTTAATCACAGCAAGATTTGAAGGGAAATTTTGATATTCCTCTAGTGAGTAGGAAATCCTCTTTTTAGATTTTTTCGGAGTTTATATTGATTCTAGTCTAATTTAGAAGGAATCCAAACTGATCTACGGGGGGTTTTAAGCGTATTTGAAAAATCCAAACAGTGATTTATTTAGCTCATACTTAACATCGAATGATTTCACAACTGGGCATGGCTTGTTAGATGTCCAAGTGAGTTTTAAACTGACGTTCAAGAATTCTCACATCTTTCTAATACAGTATTTCTTTAAGTTTTTCTCCTTAATCCCCACATTGGTTTATTATAATCATCATTCAGTGTTTTACTTTCTATCTTCTTGCCAGAACCGTTTGATCAATGCGAAATTAACAAAAATCAAAGCTACATTCTATAGGAAATTCACTAAACATGTGTATTTCATTTCGTATGATGAAAAGACTACATTAGGAAATCTAATTCAAGAATTATTCCCTCATGTCCCATTTCATTTTATAGAATATGAAATCAATAAACGAAATGAAAAATTAATCTCAATTTTCGCTTATGTAAGAGAATCTCGACTGAAATTCTGTTTGGGTAGGAAAGGTCAATATATAGAGAGTGTTAATGATATAATTCACCATATTTTGGATCCTATAATCACTGTATATATTCGGTCAATCGACGTTTGAAATGTAATATTTTTAAATGCAGTGTTCAAGTGATATAAAGAGAAAAATTGTCTCATATATCATTGAAAGTCCTCATTCTTGGCTCCGAGAATGTTGGAGAGCTGAATTTTCGAAAGATAGTGGACCGATACTTTAAAACTGATTACAAAAAAATAGTTGGAGTTAATGTTTTATCCAAAGCAATAGGTATAGAAATTGACAATAAGCAAATAAATGCCTTAGTGTCCTTGTGGGATATATCTACAAAAACTAGATTCGAAGAAATACGGAAATTATTTTACACAGGTGGGACGGGCGCTTTTTTTGTGTTTGATCTAAGTAAACCACAAACTTGGTATCACATTATTGAGTTCTATAAAGAAATTGACTTTGTATTAGAAAAGATCCCATTTGTAGTCGTAGGAAATCTTGACAAAGGCAAGGAAATTGCAGTGAATCCCCAAGATATTAAAGAATGGGTTAAAAATCACAATGGAATATTTATTCAGATTGATACTGATGATTTTTCCCTCCTGGAGACGACATTTCTGAATTTAGTCAAGAAAATCGTTGTGTATGAGGATTAAGGTCATATTATATGTGAAAGGGAAATTGAATGGCAGAATGTCCATAGATGAGAAAAAAGCATTAGTTGAATTTTTGGCAGATATTGACCAAACTTCGAACGAGGACATACTCCAACGTAGAAAAACATGTTTCTTCTCTGGAAAACTTGTTAGTGTAGACCTTTCAAATTTAAACATGATAAATCTGCCACCAACATTAAAAAAATTCTCATACTTACGGAAAATTTACCTAAAATATAATCAAATCAGAAAAATCCCGGCTGATATTTGTGAATTGTCCCATATTCGAACTCTTAACCTAAGAAACAACTCTCTTTCGTCTGTTCCTCCTTGTTTGAAGAATTTAAAATCACTTAGAAAATTAGACATTCGTGAAAACTCATTTTCTGAGATTCCTGAAGAATTATTTTACCTTGAAAATCTCCGTGAAATCAACTTTAGTAACAATCCCATCAAAGAACTAAATCCAAATATATCAAAACTATCAAAATTACAGGTACTTATAGCCAAAAATATAGGCATATACACATTCTCTGGATTCCCTCTTCCTTTAAAAAAACTTCATACATTGGATTTAGGAGGGAATAATTTATCGTCACTACCCGATTCTCTCGATACGATCAATAATCTTCAGGTGTTAAATTTGCAGAAATGCCAATATACTGAAATACCGAAAGAAATTTCTCAACTTCAAAAATTGGTTAGATTAGATTTTCGTTCCAACAAAATTACAGAGATTCCACCTGCTTTGTTCTCTCTCTCCTTAATAAAAAGAATCGATCTTATTTCGAATTACATAAAACAAATCCCTAATTCCTTTCAAAAGGTCAGAAAATTAAAGGTGCTTCGTCTAGCAGATAACTACATTAAAAATCTCCCTGATAGCTTGATTCATCTAAACCAATTGACTCATTTGGAATTACATCATAACCAATTGCAAAATATTCCAAATTCCATTTTGAATCTGAAAAATCTACGCGAATTAAATTTATCTAATAATTTAATCACTGAACTACCAGAAAGGATCGATTGTCTTAAATCTTTAAGGTTTCTCGATATTAGTAATAATCCATTTGAAACCCTACCTACGACTCTGGTGCACTTACCACAATTAATTGGATTATGGTTATCGAAAAACATGATGGAGTGTCCAAAAAATGTGAAAATTATTGAATCGCTACAACGGAAAAATTGTTCAGTACAGATAAAACTAGGGTAAAATGTGTATAAAATGATTGATGGTCAAATAGATGGGGATTCAAAGATCTTTTACCTCATTATTCAGGAACTGAAGTTAAGCGAAAAAACCAAAAAGATACTAAAACGTAGTAATACTGTTTTTTCGGGAGATCGACTAATATCGCTAAATCTGGCAAATTTACATATTCAAGTTTTACCTCAGCTCTTTTGTGAGCTGAAAAACTTACATCATCTCAATCTTTCCTCTAATTTTTTGACTGAAATACCCAATTGGATTGATGATTTAGACAAACTTGAATATTTAAACCTACAAAGCAATAATCTCACAACTTTACCGGAAAATCTTAGCAAATTGACCAATCTCCAATATTTAGATATTGGAAGGAACGACATTCGAACTTTACCATATGTCATAGGCCGATTAACGAATTTGGAGTATTTAAATATAAAAACTAATGAAATTCTTGAACTTCCATCTAGTTTTTGGAACTTACGTAATCTAATAAAATTGGATATGCGTGGAAATAAACTGTCTTACTTGCCTTCTTCTATCTCAAATTTCTCTAAGCTCCAATTTCTGAATTTGCAGAGAAATAATTTTACTTCACTTCCTTCCGAATTATGCTCATTGCCAAGATTAATAAGACTAGACATAAGAGACAACGAGATTGCTGCGTTGCCCAACAATTTTGCACAAATTAAATCTCTTAAACGGCTAGAGATTGGTTTTAACCGACTTTCTTCACTCCCTGATAACATAGGAACTATGGATAATCTTGAAGAATTGCAATTATATAAAAATCGGTTGAAAAATCTCCCCGAGAGTCTAGGAGTTTTAGACAAATTACGAAAATTAGATGTTCAACACAATTATCTAAAAGAGATCCCTCAAAAATTATGTAATTCAAAAAATTTGGTAGAATTATTGGTCAACGATAATAATATTGAAACTATACCGGATAATATTCATAAATTGAACAAGCTAACTATATTCCATCTACAAAATAATAAAATTCATTCACTTCCACTAAGCATTAATTCTATTCTTTTGGATTACATAGATATTTCTGGAAATCCAATACAAAAATTTCCCTTTACAATTGAATTCCTTGAAAACCTGCGATGTCTTGTTGTGGATGAATTCCAACTTCAAGAATGGAAAAAAGAATTAGATATAATTCAGGAAAAAGTTAGAGCAGTTCCGTTAGGTTAGAAATATTGTATTAGGAATTCTGGGTAAGAAGTATTTCCCTTTATTCGATCAATTCCTAGATTATTTTTTAAGAAATTATTAATGGCGTGAAAGTTTTGACTTTCAATTTCTATTGAATGCCATATTTTGTGGTGATTTTTAACGATGACTTTCTCTACGGTCACCTGATCTACTAGTGCTTTTTTTCGTTCTTTTTCCAACTTTACAAATTCATTTTCTCTCATAGATATAATTGGTAGTATTTTTTCCGCAATAGGATGTTTTTTCAGCATTTTGATAATTTCATCTATGCTGTCGTCATAGATGGGAGTTTTAATCCGTTTCTCCCATAACTCATAATGTTTTTTCTTAGATCTGAGTATTTTTAGTTCTAAAAGCTGGGAATTGCCCAAATATGAACGGATTTTCAATCCATAATTAGGTTTGTGTAAATTTAAATACAAATCTGAACGAATTTCAGCAGCTACGCCCATTAATTTTTCTTCAATGATAGAAATCCATGATGGAACCTCTTTTTCAGAAAAGAAAATTCTCCATTCCCACATAATAATCTCCTAACTAATAAATTCCATAAGTTGGTCTTCAAACAACTCGATATCAAAATCTTCGATATCGATAGGATGAATCATCGTAGGAGCAAATTCGTTGTAAAATTCTGTTAATTCCTCATAAATTCTCTTTTGAATATCCATATTTACTGTGTTTTTTGCACCTATATATCTCATTTTGCAATAAAGCTCCGAACGGATGTCAGTTCCCCGTGTTTGCTGGTTTTTTTCGATTGTTAACTTATATACTCTATCAGAGTTATTGTGTTTGACTAAAAATCCGTAACTTCTTAAAAATGCATATCCATCAATAGAAATTGATGGTAATAGGTAGTCATTTAGACTGGTAACAGAATTTACTATAACCTCTCTTAAAGGAATTTCATTTTTTTCGGTAATATAAAACTCTGGAGTGTCAGTCTTTATTGGGGTGCTTTTAGGAGGAAGAAAATATTGAATTTTCGGACCATGAATACGAATTACCATAGAGGGGATCGGAAATCCGAGAAAACCTGAGACATAATTCTCATTTTTTATTAACATACGAGCATCTTCGTCATATAAGGAGAAATTCTTGGATGATCGGATTAGTTTATACAAATATCCCGTTATATTTCCATACCTATACCATGAGAAATCTACTGGAAAATATCCTGATATTTGTTTTCCTACCGGACCTGTCCATAAATTCTGGTTCTGGATGTAATTTTCAGAAACCAATGTTGTTCCTCGCCATTTTTTGGAGATAAATGCTAAACATCCATATTTCCGTAGGATGCCACGTATTTGAGTATCTAAGGTCTTCTCCTGCCTTATCATATCGGGATCGACTTTGAATTCTAAACGGCAAAATCTCTCGCGATCTAAGTATTCTCCTATAATATTTGGATTCTGTAAGAAATTTTCTGAATTGAGAAAATCAAGTGCATAATATTCTACTCCCGGATCAATGGTTATTCGGATAGTGCGTTTCAAATTCACATTTTCGGGAACTAAATGGATGCGAGAGTATTGAGTCATTAAGTAAGGAACCAATGTTTTTTGATGTAGTGTACGAATTTGGCTATTGAGCAGATTCCGAAGTTCTGGACTTAATCGTTCATCTAATATCGAAGGAACACATAATAAGGTTACAATCTCATCAAGGGTCAAATTTCCTTTTATTTCCTCCGAAATATCTTCCTTGCGTAATCTGCTTTTAGTTTTGAACGTAGATTGTTGTAATAATCCATCTTCAGAAGCCCTTTGAATGCGATAAATAATATCATCCCTCAAATTCTTCTGAGAAGAAATTAGTTTCTGATCTTGAGAATTTTTTTCTGAGAACTTGTGGAAATAAATTTCATCATGATTTAAAGTGGACTTTATCTCCAACAGATTGAATCGACTTTTTCCGGTGAATTCAACATGGTTCTCTTCCCCATTTTTATCATAAATTCGTCCCTTAATCGAAATTCCTGGTCGAACACCAAGCTTACTTCCGAAATAGATAGTTTTTGTCACAGGAGAGCTTGGAAATGTTTGAATATTAAATCCAATTTTTAGAAAATCCTGCATTAATAAATTGAGATCTCTTGAATAGAACACGTAACGTAATTCATTTCGCTCTAAGTCAATAGGACGCAATGCTTTTTGCATGATTTCATCCTTCCATAAAATGAGGTAGGAAACATAGAGAATCCAATCACGACTCTCTCGACAAAAACTCTCTTTAATATATATTCGAATCGGATTAAAAAAGATATCTAAAGGTTAAGAAGAAATAGAAATAGGATATATAATACTACTTTTTCGTACCAGTCTTTCTGGCTGCAATTAAACCTACTTTTCTACCAGGAGGTGCGTTTCTACTAACAGTTGTTGGTTTGTGAGGGCTTTTATGGCCACCACCACCAAATGGATGACTCGCTGCTGTCATAGCTACACCAGAAGTGCGAGGCCAAACACCGTGTCTAGTCTTCATTAAATGGAATTTCTTTCCCGCCTTAGTAAAAGGTTTGATTTGCCTACCCCCTCCACTCACAACTCCAATTGTGCATCGGGAGTTTAGAGGAATTCTCTTGATCTTACCCGAGGGTAAACGGATGTTCGCATGGGTTGGTGTTTTAGTCATCATTACAGCATAGGTTCCAGATCCCCGAACAAATTTTCCACCATCGTCTTTTTGACCTTCAATATTGTATATATAGGTGGATTCTGGCACATTTTTCAGCAATAAGATATTGCCAACTTTTATTTCTGTTTTATCACCCACTTCGACTGTGTCTCCCACTTTAATTCCTTCAGGAGGGAGGTACAATCCCTTTTTGCCATCTTCGTATTGGATTAACGCAACCGGACATCCTCTTCCAGGATCGTGGAGCAGATCTTTTACAGTCGCTTTCAATGGATTTTCATTATTCTGAAAGTATCGGTATTTGATTTTTCCTCGGCGTTTATGAGTAGGAGATTGGAAATTTGGAGTTCCCCGACCTCTCCTCTGCACTAATATTCGTTTTCCCATGTATATCACTGTGTTGTGGGTATCATTTTGAATTACTATTGGATGGCTATACCAATTATCCCATATTTTTGAATTTTGTCATTTGTGTGACAACGATAGAGAATACATACTTATACAAAACTTTTTTTCGTAATATTTTCATAAAAACTTGGACAATAAAATGGACGAAAGTAAAAGAAATAATGAAAACAAGCGATTACGTGTAAAAATTGATGAATTGACAAAGGAAAGAGATCTCTATAAACATAACTTTCAACGATTACAGAGTCAAATTCAACGTACTAAACCCCCCTTATTAATTGCATCTGTTACTAGGATCTTTGAGGATGGGTATTGTATTATTCATACTCCCTCGGGTGCGGATTTTCTTGTTCAAAATCCTTTTCGTGACTTAAGTCCTGGGGATTCAGTTGGAATAGATCAAACCACTTTTAACCTTATCAAAATTCTTCCTCCAAATGTAGATAGATTTGTAGCTGGTATGGAACTAGATGAAAGACCAGAAGAAACTTATGAAGATGTAGGAGGTCTTGACGAAGTTATCATTTCGCTTAGAGAAGTAGTAGAATTGGCAATAACTAATCCTCAGATTTTCAAAACTATTGGGATCACTCCTCCTAATGGAGTATTGTTGGAAGGGGATCCTGGGACAGGAAAGACTTTATTAGCACGTGCAGTAGCAAATGCCACACAGGCAACATTTATCCGATTAGTGGGATCTGAGCTTGTACAAAAATATATTGGAGAAGGTGCTCGATTAGTTAGAGAATTGTTTGCTTTGGCTCGAGATCGTTCCCCATGTATATTATTTATTGATGAAATTGATGCAATCGCTTCAAAAAGAACACCTGATTCACAAGTTTCCGATCGAGAAGTACAAAGAACATTGATGCAATTATTAGCAGAAATGGACGGATTTAATGAATTAGGAAATGTCAAAATACTTGCTGCAACCAATCGTCCTGATATTTTGGATCCTGCAATTTTGAGACCTGGAAGATTTGATAGGATAATTCATATTCCAGAGCCCGATGCGACCGGTAGATTAGAAATTTTTAAAATTCATACACGAAAAATGCCTATGAAGAATGTTAAACTTGGGTTATTATCCCAAAAATGGGAAAAACTCACAGGAGCTGATATCAAGGCAATTTGTATCGAAGCAGGATTAAATGCAATAAGAAATAACCGATCTAGCGTCGTTCAAACCGATTTTGAAATTGGGTATAACCGATATTTCCGGAAACTGCAAGAAAAACGTGTTGGTGCAGCAGTTTATACATAAATTTCCTATTTTTCTTCTTTTTCCACTTGTTCTCCCCAATAATGTTCCCTAGGAATAGGATCTAACGTAGTAGTTATATCTTTGATATTTTCTTCAATTCCTTGCATCAATAGATATCCTGAATTTAGTTCTCTATTCGTGATTTCTCCTGCAACGTTGGTTGTCATGATTTTTTCCACTTCTTTTACATTACGAGTGTGACCTAACGCCCATATCATTTTTGCATAAGCCGCGGATGGAAGCATGTTTGCTCCTTCAATCACACCTAATGCCAACATATCTCTTCCAGTTTCATACACTCGAAGATTAGTATACCCGTAT
>JAEOTN010000184.1 GCA_016839865.1 Promethearchaeota archaeon
AGAAAAGTGATCCATGATGTCAATAAAACCATAGGTGGGTATCATCAACATCGATTCTTCTGATTCCGTGGACTTAAAATTCATTAGTCCATAAGATTGATTCAAATTCATGCGTGGGTTCAGAAATACTCTGCTACTTTCGAATGGACCTGCAGAGTGGTATACTAAAAGCCCCTCCACACCACCTTTTTTCAAAGGTTCTATCATACCTTGTGTAAACATTGCTTCTTGAGGGCGCATATAGGGTGCTACACGACCAGGAAATAAATCTTCCATACCAAGTTTCAAAGAATTTCTAAATGTCCATTCGGTATGTTTCTCCATTTCCTCTATTGTAAACATTGGTTGAGATGAATTACTCCATGAACATACAAGCACCTCATCTTTCCCTGCTCTACAACGCTCTTGAATTCTTTGCAAAACTTGTGGTTGGAATTTTTGTTGGAGTTGGATAGACCAGAATGTATCTGCGTAATCCCATGTCATCTTTGACGTTCCCCCACACAATCCACGTTCTTCGCAATCTTCTAATTGGTTTAAAATAGATTCCATGATATCGAGGTCTAAACCAAATCCATCCATTCCTTTGGAATCACCTCGAAATGAATGGTAGTAATTGATGTGAGGAGACA
This sequence comes from Promethearchaeota archaeon, assembly GCA_016839865.1. Next base: position 633 of record JAEOTN010000184.1, read on the forward strand.
TAACGAAGTAGATTTTTTTATCTTCTAATTCCACCCATGATTCACCAAACAATGCTGGATTTTCCTATGATAGAATATAGAGAGTGGATATTTAGAACTTTCTCACATCTGGTTATGAATAGAATAAGAAGTACAAGGAAGGTTGGCTGGCTTTTAAGTGCCAGCACAACTCATCCAGACCCAACAATCACAGCATCTCCAACCAAAAGACGGGTAACGAATCTTTACCGTTGAGTCAACCAAGATCTGTTTAAGCCGATCTATAAATGGACGATTCGTGTATTTAAGCATTGTTATTCAACATTCATTAGATTGGGACTCAATTTTCACTGCTAATTAGGTTCAGCTAAATATTCTATGAACAAAGTATCCCAAATTACCGACAATATTTCCAGAAATCAACTAACTGATTGAGATATCATGAATAATCTCAATCACCCTGCAACGATACAAATAGTAATAATAATAACCTCTAGATTTTTCAATGAATTTATGACTACAGAGAATGATTTCAGTCTCGAATTATTCCGACCTACAATTTACAAATTTCTACGGATGGCTAAATGGAAGAAGCCCGATTTAAAGATAGTATTAGATTGTGGAGCTGGTGGCAGGAATCCCCCTGTTGCTCTGTTCAGCAAACATGGATATAACACTTATGGGATCGATAATTCTGATGAGGCCCTGGATCATGCAAGAGAATTCTTAAAAAAACATGGACTTGAGGTAAAACTAACAAAAGAAGATATGCGTAATTTACCATTTGAAAATGAATACTTTGGTCTTGTGTACTCATATAATTCAAGTATCCATCTGATTAAAGAAGATACTGCAAAAGCTGTAAAGGAGATGTTTCGTGTGCTAAAGAAAGGTGGATTACTGTGCATTAACTTCCTATGGCATAATAATGTGCATCCCTCGTTAGGTGAAGAAAAAAATCCAGGAGAATTTTGGAATATGGAACATGGAGATGAAACTGTTCACTCGTTTTTTACAGAAGAAGAGGTTGAAAAATTATTAGAGGGTACTAAAATATTAGTCAAAGACAAGATTCAGTCGAAAATATTTTTCACCGAGGAATATTTTTGGGAGTCATCCTTTGATTATATTGTCCAAAAACAATGAGAAAATGAAATAAAAATTACTTTTTGGGTTTTTTATTTCGATTTTGAATCAGCTGCTTTAAGTAGAAGGCTCCTATAGTGACCAAGATCAACAATACACAATCCACAATTCCAAATCCTCCTCCATAGAGGATACCCCCTATGAATGCAAAGAAGATTTCCAAACCTGTACTTACTCCTCTAATTATTTCTATTCCACCTACTAAAGCAGATGTAGTAATTGCCGTGTAAGCTATAACGAATAAGGAACTGTAGATTAGAGTTTTCTGAAGTTCATTACGCTTTATGAAAAGCCCCCCAATAAACCCTAAACCTGGAATGGAAAAAACATATACCCATATCTGCCATCCATCTGCTAGGGGTTCAAGTGAGGTAGTTAGAGATAAAATGAATAATGTGAGTGAATAAACTAAAATCGGTACTCCTAAAACGAGTAAATAGAGCCGATTTACAGTTTTCGGTATGATTTCTGGTGTTTCAAAATCATCATGAATTTCTTCCATAAATAGGCACAGAAAACTATCTATTTAATTGTTAGCTTGATTATTCGTTAAAATCCAGATTGAGACCATGGTAGAATACTAACTCATAATTTCTTCTGAAATTCATTACGATAAACGGTCTTTTCATAAGATTGTCTCTCAATATCGCGCGGAGCATAACGAGAAAATCCAAGTGGAGTCATTCCAATAACTCTTGCTTTGTCAGGTAATTTTAACACTACTTTAGTTTTTTCCTCGTCAAAATAACCAATCCAGCAAGTTCCCAGTCCCTCGTTGGTTGCTGCGAGTATTAATTGTTGCAAACATATCGCTGCGTCAACAGGGAAATATTCCAAGCCATTTGTATTTACTCCTGAATTTTTCGGTTCTATAAATACTACAATTGCCATTGGAGCCTCCGAAATCCATTTCTGACCAGCTTCTCCTAACTTTTTTAATTGTTCAGAATCATCTACAACAATATAACGCACGCCTTGCTTATTTGACCACGTAGGGGCAAGAAAAGCTGCATCCATAATTCTCCTGAGAATTTCCTCAGGTACTTTCTCTTCTGTAAATTTACGATGAGATCGACGAGTTTTAATTACTTCTGTGAAATCCATGATCTATTCTTAGAGTAGGAAATATTAATAATCTCACTTATCTCTTATCATCATTTTGATTCTCGTTATTGAGCTTCATAGCTTTAGTAATTAACAGACACGATGTATATCCCATCATAGTCCATATAATCCATGATAGTGATTGGAAAAAAGATAATCCATGGAAGTAATTAATAATATCATCTACAAGATCAATTGAGCTATAATTTTCTTCCGGAAGATATTTGATAGATACTACCTCGTGAGTATTTAGATACAGTGCTTCAAATATTGCATCTACCGTCTTGTTATTCGGATCGGCTAAGGTGAGTTTGACAAATGTATCTAAATCTTCATTCATATGGACATCGGTTCCCCCCATACAAATAAGATTATTAGTTAAGCAGAAATCTCGAATGTCAGACGATTGTTCCCTGGCTCCATTAACAATTTCGAATCCGTCTATTCCCCAGTCTCGCAATTGCTCAAATGTAAACGGAGCAGATGCATTTGCTTCGTAATGGTTTACTGTCACATACAATCCTTCCGATTTTGCCCATTGAATTGCTTCCCGGCATGAGAGAGTCTCAGTAGTATTTTCTTCACCCCAATAATTATCAGGAATGACAACCGTATCTGTTTCTCCATAGATATTCAAATGGATTCCCTCGGGATCATCCGTAAACTCTTGAGCCTTAATTACTGTGAAATCGAGGTTTTTTCGGTCAACATATTCTTGAGCATGAATTGCACCTCCTAAATTATGGTGGTCAGAAAAGGCTGCTCCGTGTATTCCTTGATCCATATACCAACGGACTCGCTGGGCTGGAGTCAAAACGCCATCAGAATATACGGTATGTGCATGAAAATCAAAAAGGAATTCATTTGGACCTAATGTAGTTTCAATTGTTTGGGTTGGGAAATGAATGTATTGTAATCCTTGAGTTAGCATTAAGACCAGCCAAAAAGTAGCTAAGAATTTCATAATCTCTTTTTTAGAGGAAATTAAAAACGATCTCAAATTTGATTTTTGAATCTTGGATAGGAATTTCGTCCGGATTTGATGGAATTTCATATGCTGAGAATTATGTTTCAGTAATTGAACGACGATATTATACCCTAACTTGCCGATAAATAATCCCAAATTAGTCCAAGAAATTATTTTAAGAATCCATCTGAAATTATTAGAAAGGAAAAGCACTCCTACAACTAAATACCCGATACCAAATGTGATTATTC
>JAEOTN010000185.1 GCA_016839865.1 Promethearchaeota archaeon
CGCTCCAATCGCATAAGCTGCTATTATCATCCCCTCAATCACACTATGAGGATCTGCTTCTAGGATACTACGATCCATGAATGCACCGGGATCTCCTTCATCAGCATTACAAATAATATACTTTGGTTCACCTTCTGCTTCTCGACATAGCTTCCATTTTACTCCAGAAGGAAATCCAGCACCTCCTCGTCCCCGTAAACCTGATTTTATTATTTCTTGAATTATTTCTTCTGGTTTGAATTTATATAATGCATTTTGAAGTGCTGAATAACCACCTACATCTAGATAATCGTTTATTTTTTCGGGGTTAATATGACCGCAGTTTCGTAAAATAATTCTTTGCTGATGCTTGTAAAATGGAATTTCTTTATATTTAGCAATTGGCTCATCGGTCATTAGATCCTTATACAATAATCGTTCGACTAGCTTCTTGCCATCCACACAATTTTTTACGATAGCGTCAGCGTCTTTCTCCTTTACATGAGTGTAGAATATCCCATCTGGTTCTATGACAACTATTGGACCTTGCTGACAAAAACCATGACACCCTGTGAAATCGACTTCAATACTATCAATAACATTATACTTTCCAACTGCATGTAGTAAAGATTCTCTCAACTTTTTTACTTTAGTTGTAGATCCTCCACAACCTAACCCTTCACAGGTTAAAATTGTGGTTTCAGCCAGGATGGAAGACCTCCTTCTTAAGCTTGTCAATTAGTCGACTAAGCTTTGCAGGTTTCATTTTACCATGTATTTCACCATCGATAATTGTCGCTGGAGAAATCGCACAGCAACCCAAACAAGCAACAGTCTCAAAACTAAAAAATCGGTCTACAGTAGTTTCTCCTGGTTTGATACCTAATTTTTTCTCAACAGCTTCTACAAGTACATTACCACCTTTAACAAAACAAGCAGTTCCATTACATAGTGTTATTTTATGTTTACCGGGTTTATCAAATTTGAATTGTGTATAGAAACTTGCAACGCTATAAACCTCAATCAAGGATATGTTAAGGTGCTCTGCAATTCTAAGCATGCTCATTTTCGATAGGTATCCAAATTGCTCCTGTACTGCTTGAAGAATAGGGATTAAATTTTCTTTCTTTTTCCCTTTAATGTAAAAAATATCTTCAAGCATTCCATCTTCGATTATCTCCAAGATCGGAAATACTTGACTCAAAGCGTCATTTAAGCGGTGTGTAACTAATTTCAGACTGTTTTTTGAAAGATTGTTGTATTTTCTCTGGATATCGAGTAATATCGGGATATAGCTGTCAATTATTGCATCAATTGCTTTGAAATCGAAGAATTCTTCCTCTACATCTTTTACTTCAATTACTGTCTTCAAATCTTCTTTATATTTTGATGATTCTTTATGTTTATGTTTCATCTCGAGAATTTTTTCGCTCTCCATGATTCTCACCCTTCCGAAAGTTTCTCTAGTTCACCTAGAGTCAAATTCAAATCACTTTTGAATTTTGAATAGTTAATATAGGTCCAATTACATCTCCACCCCTCTAAATCCGTGTTTTCTTTTTGCCCATGAAGATTGATACTAAGGCAGGATGGAATTGTAAATAATGAAAAAACTGATTTATCCCAGGATGGAGGGTTTGTATGCAATTTGGACATAATCTTTTTGGCATTTTTCAGAGTCATCAACTCTGATGTTCGTATATACCATTCAGGAGTAATGCAGTCATCCAGAGGCCCTTCAAACCAATCTAACTCAAGAATGCGAGCAGTAAAATTTGGCCAGATGAGGAAAACGACTGAATACTGTCCAATTCTTCCTTCTGAAGAATATCCTCCCTTTATTGTCGTAGCGATTGAAATACAAGGAATTTCATTAGGAATGAATGCCTGATCCCAATATTGTAAAATATTTCTTAGGGATAGCAGATTTAAATTTTTTTGCTCACGAAATTCGGGAAGTGGAACAATTCGTCGTTTCTGCCATTGGGCTTGATTTGATTTGGATACGAAGATATTGTTGGATCTTCCAGAAATATCCATCTTATTATTATTTCGTGGAATTTCTAAGAATATTGGGTGAAAGGAATCCACTGGAAATCTTCCCTGGACAGTGCCAACCAAACTGAAAGGTTGGAGAATATCAATCGAATCGAAATCAATTAAGTTCCTTAATGTTCCCCAAATTAATGATAAACGATCTGTTTGTTTTAAAGTACTCATCTTTATTCTCCTAAGTCGTTTTTGTGACTTCCATTTGGTTTTCAATTCCATCTAAAACTCGTTGTTGAGCAATATCTAATGCTACTTCACGTGGGGTTAGTTCGGAACTAATTGACTTCTCCAAAACTAGTTTCAAAGTTTTGGTAATTTTTCTTTCGATCAGAGAAAATGCGTCTGCGATGCTTTTTCTTTTATATTCTGAATAAGATCCAATAAGACCTCCAGCATTTGCTATAATATCAGGTAATACGATTGTGTTATTCTGAATTAAATGTTTCTCAGCTGAATTTGTAACAGCCATATCTGCTCCCTCTACAACTAGTTTAGCAGTAATTTCTGCCCAATTATTTTCATGAATAGAATTAGATGATGCGCAGGGAATGAATATATCACAATCAGCGCAGAAAATTTTGTCACGTGGTAGTGATTGTTCTCCTTTGTAATTTTTTATTGATTGCAATGCATTTGAAGCGTAAGCAAAATCTTGCGCAGTTTTGAAGTTAATTCCCTTACTATCAAATATTGTACCCCAAAGATCATTAATCGCAATAATCTTTGCACCCTTAGCAGAAAGATAAGCTGCAATTCCTAGGGCTACATTTCCCCAACCTTGTATTGCAATTCTGGCTTCTGTAAGGTTATCAGGTAAGTTATATAAATCGTGATACTTGTCAATAACTGTTTCAATAGCAACACCCATCCCTGCTCCAGCCGTGCCTAATTCACTCGGTATTCCCCCAATTTTTTCTGGTTTTCCTGTAGCTGCTTGAAGATCACCAATTTCGTCAACAAATAATTTCATTTCGTCCTGTCTTACATTCATATCAGGACCAGCAATATACTTCCAAGGTACTACCGGAGCAATCTTTTTGGCAAATGCCTTGATATAGGCATGTTTATTTATTTCATATGGATTCGCTCGTATCCCAGCTTTTGCGCCTCCAAATGGGACTTCTGCTAATGCACATTTCCATGTCATTGTTCGAGCGAGGTTGAATATCTCGAGAGGTGTAATTTCAGGAGAAATACGTAAACCACCAATACTCGGACCTAATACAGTATTATCTATAACTAATATCCCTTGCATCCTAGTTTCTGGGTCATAGACCTGCAAAACTTCTTCTGGACCCCATCTATCTAAAAAAGC
>JAEOTN010000186.1 GCA_016839865.1 Promethearchaeota archaeon
TATGAGTGATCTCAGCTGTTATTATCATCCTCAGGATAAAGCCAAGGAAAAGTGTAAGACGTGTGGAAAACCTCTGTGTGAAGAGTGCAGCATAAAACACTGGCACGTATGTGGTATGCCCCCTCCTCCAGAGAAGTAAAGATTTCATCAGAAAGAAACTCGGATAAATCAAATTCTAAGTTTCTAAATTCTATTTCATTTCTTCCTAAACTTTTCTAAGCAGAAGTAAGTGAAATTTATTTCACTTAGTGGACTTCATTTTACTTTTCTCTTTAAATATGTAAGATGTATAATGTAAATTAGGTTTAAAAAGTAAACCTACTATAAATAATACATCAAGTGAAAAAAATTATGGTAAGTATATTTGCAAAAATTATGATGAAACAACTCGAGAAAAATAAAGATTTTCCCTTTACTGAGGAAAATATGAACGATGTTAGATCTAACTTTGAAAAAATGACTGTAAAGATTAAACCGGCGAAAAACATTGCAGTTGAAGAAATTCAAATAGGAAATGTTCACGCAGAGAAATATTCTGTTAAATCTAAAAACCGAAACACAAGAATCTTGCTGTATTTACACGGTGGGGGGTATTTCATGGGTTCAGCAAAAGCTTTTACAGCCTATGTATCAATTTTATGCAACAAGTTATGTCTCCATGAAGCATACAGTATTGATTACCGACTTGCTCCAGAAAATCCGTACCCAGCTGCAATTGATGACGCATATACTGCTTATTCATGGTTAGTGGAGGAAAAATCCATTCCAGCTGAAAATATAATAATTATGGGGGAATCTGCAGGAGGGGGACTGGCGCTTGCATTACTACATCGAATTAAAACAAGAGGTTTGTCCTTACCTAAAGCAGCTATATGTGCGTCCGCTTGGACGGATTTAACGCTATCGGGAGAATCCATACAAACAAAAGCAGAAGAAGATCCCTTCTTCAGTGTACAAAATATAGAGACAGGTGCGAAATTTTATCTAAATGGGCAAGATCCAAAAAATCCGGAAATTTCCCCACTATTTGCAGATTTTGAAGGATTTCCTCCAGTATTTCTGCAAGTAGGATCAAGAGAATTATTGCTAAGTGATACTCTAAGCATTGCTGAAAAAATGGAAGATCATGGTGTATCGGTAACGCTTGATGTGCAAGAAGGGATGTTTCATGCATTTATTATATTCTATATGATTCCAATGTTCCGAATATTGATGAAAGAATTACGACACGCAATGAAAAATATTCAGAGATTTATTGAGAATCTCTAATTTTTTTAATATACAGAATAAGATGAAAGTAAATGAACCAAGAAAATGGAAAAAAAGAAAGAGAGATGGATAAATTGATGGAAATTTGGAGCGAGATGAATGAACTCATCCCTATGATGCGTGAGGCAGTCAAAAACGGACTAAATAAAGATTTTGAAACTTATGAACATGATGATGCACATATACAAGATGAGCTTAGATTTCTCAAAGATCCATTGAATTTCCTACAAAAAAAGTGGACGATGGATTTAATCTACATCATTCGGATAAAAGGGAAATCCTATTTCAACGATATCCGGAGAGCATTACCGGAGATAAATTCGCGAACATTATCAACACGCTTGAAAGAGTTTGAAGAGAAATATATTGCTATTCGAACTGAAAGTATCATTAATTCACAACTTAGAGTCAGTTATGAATTAACAGATTTGGGAAATGGGATTTATGAACTCTTGTTGCCGTTGTTGATGTTTTTTGCTGGTGCCAAACATAGCTTAGATCCAAATGGAAATTAGATTGATATTATTTCTCAAATAGAATGCAACCTCTTTCTCCATTTCAAATTATTTATCACTTGAAACATCAACATCCACCTTTTCTTCTTCATCTTTTTGATATTTCTTCAATGGAAAATTGATGAATAATATCCCTATTGAAATCAAGATTAAACCTACCCATAATGTCCAAGAAAGTGTTTCATCTGGGAATATGATGACTGATGAAAGCGTTCCAAACACAGGAACTAAGTTTATGAAAATTCCACTTTTTGTTGCACCTATGCGCTTTATAGCCACAAAATAGAAAAGAAAACTAACAACTGTAATAAACAATGCCATAACTACAATTGAAAGCCAAAATATCCCTGAGTTCCATTGAAGTTCCACCCAACGATTCTCAATAAGTGCTGCACTTCCAAACATAACCGCTCCAAACGTGCTTGCCCATGTAGTTGTTTCAAACGCTGAATGAGATTGCATGACGGTTTTCCCATAGATCGAGTATCCTGCAAAGCACAAGAATGCCAATATTACAACTAAATTCCCAATCAGATGATCTCGATTAAAGTCAAAGAATGGTGCAATACCAATAATCACTAGAACTCCTGCAAAACTAAACAACAAACCCCAATATCTCCATTTCGGTGACAAATGCTCCTTATGAATGAGACTCCCAAAAACTGATAAAATAGCGGGTTGAATTCCTGCTAAGACTGCTCCTTGTGCAGATGTAGTATATCTCATCGCTGTTAAAAACAAAATTCCATATCCAAAAATGCCTAATAATCCTAAAATAAAAAATTGCAGAAACGATTTCCAAGTGTACTTTCGGAAATTTGCCCTAAACTTGATTAAAAAGATGATCAGATATACAAAGCTTGCTATAATAAATCGAAAAAATCCAATTTGAAAGGAGGTTGCTAATGGCACTAAAATTTTCGCTAAAGGCCATGAGAAACCCCAAAAAAGCATAGCAATTACAAGAAGTATGTAATTGATGATGGTGGATTTTTTCATTTCTCTTTCTTCCGAGTTTGCTGAGCTTGCCAATCATAGTTTTGATGCACAAAATATTGCTGATAAAGATCTGAATACTTTCCTTTCTGGGCAAGTAATTCCTCATGTGTACCTTCTTCTTCAATTCTACCATGATCCATCACTATGATTCGATCTGCATCTACAATTGTGGATAATCGATGTGCAATAATTATAGCAGTACGATTTTTTAATACCTCATCTAATGCTTCTTGTATCATAGCTTCTGTATATGCATCTACACTGGAGGTAGCTTCATCTAGTATCACAATACTAGGATTTAATAAAATTGCTCGAGCAAAACTTAATAATTGACGTTGACCGGTAGAGAGTTCCTTCCCCCGTTCTCCAATTCGTGTTTGAATACCGTTAGGTAATGCAGTAACGAAATCATATGCTTGAACAGTCTTTAATACAGCAATAACATCATCCTCGGAAGCTTCCTTTCTACCATATGATATGTTTTTGTATATAGTTCCTGGAAAGAGAAAAACTTCTTGTTCCACTTTTCCAATTTGCTTCCGATAGGATTCCAATTGAATGTCTCTAATATTATGGTCATCTATGAAAATTGACCCTCCTTGGAATTCATAATATCTCCCCAAAAGTGCAGCTAAAGAAGTCTTACCTGCTCCTGTGTGTCCTACAATAGCTATTTTTTCCCCTCTGCGAAGATTCAAATTCAAATTTTCAAAAACCGTATTTTCCTTTTCATATCTAAATTCTACATCTTTAAACTGAATTTCTCCGTTTAGATGCTTTATAGGATAAGGACTTGGATTTTGAGTTACCTTTGATTCAGAATCCAAAATTCCCAATATGCGTTCATAGCTAGCCATCCCTCCTTGTAATTCTGGAAAGAATCTCGCTAAAACCATAACAGGTCGAAAGAAGGTTTGGAGATAAAGGATAAACATTATAATAGTGCCTGGGGTAATTGAATTGGTCGAAATCATATTAAATCCAAAATATAGCACGATGCAAAGGATCACTGAAGTCAAAGTGTTAAGTAGAGGTCTCCAAAAATGACTTACAGAAGTTGATCTCATCCAACTTCTCAAATAGGCTCGATTTATTTGCTCGAATTGTTTCGATATTTCCAATTCTTGACCAAAACTCTTTGAGACATGGATACCTTCTATGGATTCTACCATAGATGAATTTACTGCTGAAATGGATTTTCGGTATTTCATACTCACACGTCTTGATATTCGACGAAGTAAATACATCAAAATAAACAGAATGGGAATTGCTGCTAAGGTGATAAGTGCTAACCAAACATTGAAGAACAATAAAATAACAAATGTGAAGATACTGATTATCAAATTTCCAACGGCATTACTGATTAATATTGCAGTATTCGTGAAGTCTAAAGTATCATTTACTACTATGCTGTTGAGTTTCCCCGTACTGCGTTTATCAAAAAATGACATATCTTGCTTCTGGATTTTCTGAAAGATTTCATAACGTAAATTTTCTAAAAAGAATGGAATATATTTACCCATTTGTTTTCGTTGAGCTGAAAAAATAATCCAATTAAGAACCTGGATAACCAGATATCCGCTTGCCGCAATAGTGATTAGGATAAAACGGGGAAACTCCTCCAAAAATTCATCTGAAACGAACCCCACGAGTAAGGGACCGGATAATTCAAATAACGCCTGTATTATAACAAATATAGCTATCAAAATGATATTTTTTTTAAAAGGCACTAAATGTTGAATATATCGACGAAATAATTCCCGATCGGAGTATTCACGTTCTTTTCTCTGTCTCATAGCGGAGCGATAAAAAGACACTTTATACACCTCCAAGATTAGAAATTACAGTAGTTTCTACCTTTTCTAATTGTTTTCCATAAATTTTCCGGTAATCATTAGATGAATTAATCAATTCTTCATGTGTTCCCTTTGCTACGATTTGACCATTTTTAAGAACCAAAATGAGGTCTGATGTTCTAATTGTATGTAGTCGATGAGTGATAATAATAGTAGTGCGATTTTGCAGAACATTTTCGATTGCTCTACCAATTTTTTCCTCGGTTTCGCTGTCAATTGCTGACATGCTGTCATCCAAAATGAGGATGTCTGGATTAGTAAGAAATGCCCGAGCAATTGCGACTCGTTGTTTTTCTCCACCAGAAAGACGAGTACCTCGTTCACCTACAATTGTATTATATCCATCAGGTAAATTTTTCGCAAAATCATGAATATTTGCAAGCTTAGCTACCTTAATCACATCCTCCAAATTTGCATTTGGTCGTCCAAATTTGATGTTTTCCTCTATAGTTTGGGAGAACAAGAAAATATCTTGTTCGATTAGACCCACTCTTTGACGGACTAAGTCCAAAGGATAATCATGGATCTCTCGGTTATCCAGAAGAATTTCACCATCAGTTGGTTCATACAGTCGTAAAAGTAATTTCGCAATAGTGGTTTTACCAACACCTGTTGGTCCAACTAATGCAACTCGTTGTTTTGGTTGGATGGTAAAATTCAGATTTTGTAAAACTAATGGGTTTTGTACTCCATTTGTTGGATATGCAAAAGATAAATTTTTGAATTCAATTTTCCCACTGAATTCGTTTATTTCAGTATCCAAAGCGTCTTTTTTATCTTCTACTTGATCAGTTGAGATTTGCTTAAATAATCTCTCACTCGCTCCGAATCCTCCTATAAAATCTCTTGTAGCCCAAAAGATCATATTGGTAGGCTCAATGAGAATTATTTGGAGTAAATTCACAGCAGCTAAATCTCCAATTGACATCAAATCAAAATGAACCAAAACGCATGAAGCGACGAAAGTAACTCCAATAGAAACATAAAGAACTAAGAGTGGAAAAAATCGAGCTTGAACTCTATTTTCACCTAACCAATTATTACGATAGGCTTTGACTTCCTTCTTAAATTTACTAAATTCGACAGCTTCAGCAGAAAATGCTTTTGTTACTTGGATTCCTGTCAAACTTTCTTGAAGTGCTACAGTTAGACCGGCATGTTTTGATAATGCTTGTTTAGAATAGGGGGTTAAATTCTTTCGATAACGTAGGACTGTCCAAGTATAGATGATTAAGAGTGGCCCAGTGAAAAGCAACATACGAAAATCAAAAGATCGTGCTTGTAAAATTATTGTAACCAAACTCTGAGCAAACGGATAGATATAAAAACTTCCATGAGCGATCATTGTGTTTAGGACTCGTAAATCATTAGTAGCAAGCGCCTGTAAATCCCCAGTGCGGATCTGATCATGATAGCGAAGAGGTTTATTTTGTACTGAATCAAAAAATTCTCGACGGATTTTTTGTTCGGTTTTCGACCCCAAATTATGTCCCAACATCCAGACACCGTATTCAGTAAAATTTCGAAGCAGATATAGTCCAAGGAGCATGAGTATGACGTTTAAAATGCTACTAAATTCTGAATTCATTATTCCGTTAATTAATTCTCCGATTCTCACTGGAATTATGGTTCGGGTTACGACTACCAGGACTATTCCTATTAAATTCAAAATAAATTGGAGGCGATAATGAAGAATATGTTTCAATAACCATCTAACATATGGTGATTTAGTATTTTTTCGCCTTTTCGTCAAACAAATCACGATTTTGAAATTAATTCTTGAATAAAGGTCTTTCTTATTTCATATCTCTTTTTTACTCCTTATTCTCTCACTTTTTGAACGAAGTTGATGAAAAAAAGAAGTAATGAATTACTCAACGGTAATTAGAACTTCAAAAGGTAGATCTCTTGAAGAAGTTCCTATGAGTAATTTAAATTGACCTGATTCAACTTTCCAATCATGGGTTTCAACATCAAAGAACGCAAAATCAGATGCTCGCAAAGGTATAGTTACAGTCTTCTTCTCACCCGGTTTAACAGAAAATTTTTGGAATCCGACCAATTCTTTTGGAGGACGGTCTACTGAACACTCTAAATCAGATGAATACACTTGGATTACTTCTGCTCCTTCCCTCTCTCCAATGTTCGAGATATCCAATGATACAGAAAATGTTTCGTCTTTATTAACAGATTGTTTATCAAGGTTCACATTCTCGAGTTTGAACTGTGTGTAACTTAATCCAAATCCAAAAGGAAAGAGAGGTTCAATATTTTCTTTATCAAAATGACGATACCCGATATAGATACCTTCTTCATATAGTGCTTTATTATCTTTCCAAGTTTCATCTGTATTATCTTTCTTCTTAAAAATTCGCTTAAGTATCATTCTTAGGGAAATCCTTTCATCAGAATATTCACCAGTTCCAGGATATCTTAATTCAGATTTATGTGCAGGAGAGTCTTTTAACGTTTTAGGAAAGGTGATCGGAAGTTTTCCTGATGGATTTTCATCTCCAAAGAGTATCTCCGCTATGGCAAATCCTCCCATCATGCCTGGATACCAAGCTTCTAATATAGCTGGCACTCTATTAATCCAATTATCCATAGCAATGGGACTTCCATTAATTAAGACAACAATTGTATTCGGATTCTTATTGATTGTTTCCAATATGAGAGTTTCCTCTTCCAAAGGTAACTGTAATTGTGTCCTGTCAGCTCCTTCTGAGTCCTTTCCTGCTTCATGGTTAAGTCCTGTTATAACGATAGCAACATCCGCTTGAGCAGGATCTGAGACAATCTTAACAGATCTTCCAAGGTATTTCTTAATACCTTTATAAGGAGTTATCTCAAATGGTGGGATAACTGCAGAAGAACCTCCATATAAGAATCTTCCAAATTTTTTCTTAGCATTCGCACCGAGTATTGCTACAGATTTTATCGTTTTTTGAAGAGGAAGGATGTTGTTTTCATTTTTTAATAAAACCATTCCCGCCATTGCCATTTCTTTTGTGAGGATTTGGTGTTCTTTAGTGTTTACTGCACCAGCAGGAAGATTAGTATCAAACACACCAGTTCTGACCATTATCTTCAATAACTTTTCAAGTAATTCATTAAGCCTTTCTTCGGTAAATTTACCAGCTTCAATTGCATCTTTCATTTTATCGACATTATATATTATCGGTGTCGGCATTTCGAGGGAAAGACCTGCTTTTATTGCTTCTTCTGGAGTTTCTACAAGTTGAGTTGCTCCCCAATCTGTCATAACAAATCCAGAAAAACCAAATGTATCAACTAAATACTCTTGAAGCAATATTCGACTTGCACTACCGAATTCACCGTTAACTCGATTATAGCAAGACATAATTGACCAAGGATTAGATCCTTTGATGATTTGTTCAAATGATTTCAAATAGATCTCTCGTAACGTACGTTCATCGATTTCGGCACTAACATTTAGACGATTATATTCTTGGTTATTTGCAACATAATGTTTTAAACAAGCTGCGATTCGATGCTTTTGTACCCCTTTCACTAATGGGACGACCATCTCACGAATCAAAATGGGATCCTCAGAAAAATATTCGAAAGTTCTACCATTTAACGGAGTTCTATCCAAATTTATTCCAGGTGCTAGTAGGATATGTTTACCCCTTGCACGGATTTCATTCGCAACTGCTTCTCCAAACTTCTCTGTCCATGTGGGATCCCATGTTGCAGCCATTGTTTTAGGAACTGGAAATTGAGTATTTTTTGCAAAACTCGAATGCCATGAAATTCCTCGAGGACCATCACTCATTCCTAACCTAGGTATTCCTAATCGTTTAATTGGGGGAGTCCACCAGAGTTTATAACCTGCCATTAATGTAAACTTTTCTTCCAATGTTAATCGGGCAAGTAAATCTTGAACCCTATCGTCTTCTGAAAGGTTTTCATCAAAGAATGGATATTTTTTTACCTCATCACTCATGGTCTATAAATTAATTTTAGGGAAAAAAAAGACTTTGAATTTTGCATTCATGATATTGAGTAAAATTAATGTCTAGATAAGAGCCTAATACCAATGCTAAGACAATAGAAAATGATAAAGGGATTAATATGAGTATAGAGGACACTTTTGAACAACTATTTGACTATTACCGTTCAGATTCGTCAGTTCGTGCGATGTTTAAGGATCAAAATCTGAATATTTCAGTGAAGTTTGGTGATACGAAAAGGAAGTTTACTGTAAAAATTCAACAAGATAAATCTATTATTCTAGAACCAGACTCGTCCTTAGATAAACCAGATATTAAAATAAGGATCAAATCAGAACACCTGTTAACTGAATTAGTTAACGGAGAACTTCCTGTGCCTGCGCAATTTGCAAAAGGCAGAATCATGATAACCAAAGGATTTGTGAAGATCGCAAAAATTTATCGAAAATATGTGAAAGAAGACTAGTGCCATTCTCGTTGATGATTGATTTTTTCTTTGTTACGAAATGCAGTTTCTAAATCTATATCATATCGATTAGCAATCGCACATAGATAAATGAGAATATCCGCGAGTTCTTCTTCGATGGAACCAAACTTTGAATTTGTATCAATTTTTATTCCTACTTGCTTGCGAATCGCTTTGAATAATTCTCCCACTTCTTCTCCCAACATTAAACATTTATCTTGAACAGACTGCTCAGAAAATCCTCGTTCTTTTTCTAGATTCACAACATATGCTTGGTAATCTGCAAGAGTGGGATTTGATTTTAGAACTGGCATAGGTAGAATAAAGTTCATTCATTTATCAAAAATTCTGAATAGGAAACGCTTTAAATATCATTTATCGAATTATATTTGGAGAAAATGGATAAGCGAGAAGTATTTTATTGCCCATATTGTGGTGAAAAAATGGGCGAAGATGAAAAATTTTGCATGAAATGAGGTCGTTGCGAATGAATTTGGAAGGATTTCTGAAAATCACTTATTTCCTCCAGCTCCTGAAAATCCTCCTACAGGTTTTGAATCTAACACGTACAGCTACCAAAATTCAGATCCAAATTACCAATATCGACCAGAACAACAGCGAACACAAACCTCTGGCAGAGCCATACGCTCAATATGTTCTTGTGTCCTTTGTATCATTGTTAATGTTATTTGGATAATTATTCGATTCGCATGAGTGCTTAGCTTTTTAGAAATTTCTTAACATAGGGAAGAACTACACCTTTTCGATAGTGCACATCATGTCCTGCATTGGAAAACAGTATTGCTTTTGCATTCTTCATCTTGTCCGCAATCTCGACGAGATGAGGATAAGGGTTCCATTCGTCTTTTTCTCCCGCATAAAATAAAAATGGTATATCAAGATCAGGAAGATGTTGATCCACATCATTAAATAAATCATCGCTGTTCATCCATGCATTGATCACGTCATAATCCATTTCTCTTAATCTCTTTTCTCCTTCTGGAGTGATTTTATCACCTCGTTCTATCAAATAAGTAATTAATCCATCAGCTCCATCTTGAAGCAGTTCTTTTACATGTTCTTGTCGCTTCAAACTTTCATCTGTATATTTTTGAGGGTAAGCTCCTCCAATAATGAAGCTAAGAAATCGTTCGGGATAATAACGCGATAACCAAAATGCAATAGTTCCACCCATTGAGTAACCCCAACAATGCGCTTTCGTAATTTTTAAATCATTCATGACCGCTATTATATCAGAAGAAAAATCTTTTGCAAGATAAGACTTCGAATCGATAGGTTTATCACTTTGCCCATGTCCTCGTAAATCCACTAAAACGAGCATGTACTCATTTTTTAATGCATTAATATAATCAGGCCCATACCACTCTAGGTAACTCCCCATACTTGCATGAATCATTACAATGGGTGTTCCTTTTCCTTCTACGACATAATGTACCTTTACTCCATCATTATTCACAATTGGCATGATGGTTAGGACTCCTGTATTTTCATTTTTTATTTTGTTCTCCTATTTAACAAAGGGAAAAATTTTTTATCACTTTGGTCAAAACACGATTTTGGTCCTTGTCATTTTATCTTTTACTTTGTCAAATTTATTATTTCTTTGCAGAAGGTAAAAAGATCGAACAAAGAAATATTGCTACGATTATGGATATGGTTCCGCCCCATTCCCAAGGTGCAAAATCATGAAAGTCTATTTGATTTCGGACAGGTAATAGAAATAGCAGAATCCAGAAAAGTAGAACTTGACCAACGCTTAAAGATATGAAGAGAAGTGATCGTTTCTCCTTTATATTTCGCTGAAAAATCCCAAATCCTAACCACAACATAAAAAATCCAAGAGATAATGATACATATGCGATTGCAGCGAATATATCATGAATGGGTTGAATTTTATCATGGAATATACCAATAAAACCAAAAGTAATCGTTCCGAGAATCCATAGAGACAGATTTGCTAAGGAATATACTTTGGGAAATCCCTGGAGTCGATGATAATAATTTAAAAAGACAGGAATTAATCCCATACTCGTTAAAATAAATCCTACGTCAAAAATAATACAACCATATGGATTTCTAGTTGGGTCTCCCAACGCGGAAATCCATGTATCCCGAAAATCAAATTGTTCCGGAAAAATAATACCTGAAATCACCAGTGCTAAAATGAATATCCCTAACAATCCTAGAGAAAAGAAAGTGTATGTTCTCTTAGATGATTTACCTCTCAGAAATCCTAAAAAAGACTCTTTATGCTTCACACTAGCTCAAGATCGTGTATTTCCCACACGAAAAAAATGTTGTTAACTATGATTCCATTTCTATGACGGGAGAGTATATCCTAGAGGATTAGTAGGTTGTGATGTTTTTTGTTGGTTTTTGTACTGATACATTTCTCTGACAATCGTTTGAATAAGATCATCAATCATTATTCCGTCTTTGGTAGAAATTAAGAAGTGAACCTTTATTCCTAGCTCTTGCTTTAGAGCTCTTACATTGTTCTCAATAGTAGGATACATTCCTTCTTTTACTAAATCAAATTTTGAACCTACTAAGTATATAGGTGTTCCTGGAGAAACGTTTTCTCTCCACATCCTTAGCCAATCAGGGAGATGCATAGCCGACTGAAATCGCGTGACGTCGTAAAGTACAACTCCTCCGTCTGCTCCCTGCATATAGGCGGGTAACATGAAACGAAATCGATCTTCACCCCCCAGATCCCACACTGTAACATCTACCGGAATTGTATTAATTTCATCTATGCGTAAATCTAAATGAATTAACGAGAAATCGATACCGATTGTCATCTTTGTAACAGGGTTGAAATGTCCAGTTGCAAGTCGCTCAACTAAGGTTGTTTTTCCGACTCCGCCATCCCCAAGAACGCAAAACTTATAGGCGTATGTAGACTGGGATTTTTGCTGATTTGCTTCCATCACTGGTCATTCCTTATACTTCGTTTATTCACTGGTATATCAAAGGTTCTATGATACTTAATTTCTGTAGCTCGTAAATATCTATTGCGAGTGAATGATTGTTTCTTTTGCTAATGTAAAAAAAACCAATTTATATATCTTCTACTTAAAAATCATCAATGTAATTACTAAATCTAGTGGATATCATGAAAGACAAAATAACACCAAATTCAGATTTGTATCCCAATCCCGTTGCACTAATATCATCAAAATTCAAAGATAAAGAGTCTATTGTTACCCTTGCTTGGGTGGGAACTGTATGTAGTAATCCTCCAATGGTCTCAATATCCATACGCCCATCACGTTTTTCTCATGAATTAGTCAAGAAGTCAGGTGAGTTTGTCATCAATATCCCAACTACCTCCATGGTTAAGCAAATCAATATGTGTGGGTCAAAATCAGGAAGGGATTCGGATAAATGGAGTATAAGTGGCTTTACTAGGCAACTCAGTGAGACTGTCACTGTCCCATGTATTGCAGAATGCCCCGTGAATATGGAATGCAAAGTAAAACACATTCATTCTCTTGGATCTCATGATATGTTTGTTGCAGAAGTCACATCCGTACATAAAGATTCTAATTGGGAGGAGAAAGATGGTGAAATGATAGTTTTTGCTAGAGGTATAGGGGGGAGTTATGGAAAGGTTGATCGATTTTTACTGACAAATGAAGATTTCTGAATTGAAATGCGACAAAAACAACGTACAAAGACATGAAATAAAGCTATATATACCTCCTATTACATCTTTTTACTTAATGGAGCAACAAAATCGTCCTAGATTGATTGGATTAGATATTTTCCGAGGATTCCTAATTTATATGATGATTTTTCTTCATAATTTAGATTCCTTCACTGGAAATCTTGCTGATATTGAGACTAGTGGAGGAATAGCTAGTATAATTGGCAAATTTATTGGTCGTTGGGGTGTCTTCTTCTTTATAATAACAGGATTTGCAAACTCGCTAAGCCTTTACCGAAAATATGAAAAACCAGAAGTAAAGACTGGTAGAATTCTCCTAAAAACTCTAATAAAAGTAATGATTTTAATTGTTTTCGATAGAGTGCTAGCGATTTTATTTTCAGGAGAATCCCAAGGTGGAGGAATATATAATTTCAATGAGGGTCCCGTAACAATTGGAATCCTCTTAGGGTTCATCAAAGACGGAGTATATCATCCTCCAATGCTTTACGATGTTTACTTCAATCAATCTGCAGTCATAGCAATTGCTTACATAACTCTGATATTGACCCTAATTGAGGTATCAATGTTTAGGAAAGGAAATAACCAAAAGAAATTTTCTAATTTGATTGTATTAGGTTCGATAGCATTATTTATCTTAATTGTATCCCCTTTTGCTGTGAGATATTTGCGTCCATTATGGGTGAATGCACTTCTCGGGGAAAATCACGGTGTTGCATTCATCTTGGGGATCCTGGTTGGTGACATCCATCCATTATTGCCAAATATGGGTTTTGCATTTGTTGGAGCATTTTTAGGTTTAGCCTTTAAAATGAGAATTCCTCGAAAACCTATTGTAATTTATGGCTCGATTTTTGCAGCAATCTCTGCTGTCATTGGGATAATTGGATATATTATAAAAGGGGATATTCCCTATGAATATAGCTACCAAACTGCTCCGGGACGTGCAATGTGGTTATTATTAGCTGTAATGATGATTCCGACTCTATTTATATACTATTTCGAGTTTGAACCTCGCAACAAAAAGCCAAATCTGTTTGAATTATCCCTTCAACGATTTGGTAAAGTGTCTCTTACTTTGTATCTATTAGAGAGTTTCATCGTGGAACTAGCATTGATAGGTATGAGTTTGATTTTTCCACTGTCAGATTATTTAGCTCTTCTTGCAGTATTTGGAGTAATTATGATTGCTTTGATAAGTCTATTACTGCGATTGTGGGAAAAAGGTAACTATGCTGGTTCTGCTGAATGGTTAGTTAAAAAAGCTACAAGTTTTTAGGGATTATACTGATTCATGTTTCTGATAGAAAGGAAGCTACCATCATTCCGTAATATGTTGGGGTGCTCCTAACTAATAATTGCCCCTTAAAATTCGAATCGGTTGACAAAATTCCTTGCAACATTAAAAATCCTGAATAACCACAACAAAGCGCTTTTTTTAAGATATCTAAGTTGTCTTCAGTAAAGAGTACTGTTTGATTTAATCCTATCCACTTCTCAAAGAGCTTATCTACTTTCTCTGCTTCTTTATAATATCCATATGGTCCCTCTTTCTGATGAGTGTGGGAAAGATCTGCACTAATTAAAACAATTACACGCTTATTATGTGAATTAATGAAGTTTCCAATATTTTCTCCTAACACCTTTGCACAATCTTGAAATTCACTTGTTGGATTGTATCTATTCATGGGTTGGGATAAAAATGTGTATTTGGACTTGGGCAGATTTCGAAGAAACCATAAGGGGACAGATTCCCCCCACCGTAATGGAATTGAAACTCCTTGAGAATATGCAGTAATTTTACTTATTGGTTGTTTGTTGGACTGTAAATATGTGTGTAATTCCTCTGTAAATTCTAAGTCTATGTCAACCTGGATTTGATACTTCTGGTATTCACCTTCCCATTCCGCAGTACCTTGCGCTGATTTATTGATATAGATACCAAAATTGTTTGATAATGAAATTCCGTGAGGTGATGTAACTAAAATCACATCAGGATTCAGGATTGCGATATTATTTGCTACTTGAATCATAGCCTGATGGAGTTCATATCTTCCATCCTTGTGTGAAGGTAGTGCATCTAGAATCAAAGCTCCATGTGGTACAATAAATGCCGCTGAAAGAACCATGCTAATTATAACTCATTCAAGTAAAAGAAAAAATTTTGGAAAAAGAAACGTAATCCCAATAGATCTTATTTTCGGTTTTTTTTCATCCAGCTTGCTGCAAAATCAATCAGATCGTCTTGATTCAGCAATATAGCGGTAGCCTGTCCCACTTTTCCTCGAGCATAGTTTATTGACTCTTCAAAAGTTTTGCCAATCTCCATGAAATCTTCATCATTCCATCCTTTTTCCTCCCAAACAACCCAAATCCGTTTACCATCTTTCATGATGGCTGAACCTGTTGTTACTATCTTTGCCCCTGGGAAATCTGCCAAAATTTCCGCAATATGCAATGAGGTGTTGTTGTTGTGGTCAACACCTACTAACATAACTTTTCCTTTAAGTTGATATAACCGGCCTAAGGGGGAATTCAATCCGAAAGCAGGTGTAAGTGGGTGGTCTGCAGTAATCGCTTCAGCATGCTTTCCCCATGCAGCAAAGGATACTTGGGGGTGATTACTGCGAAAAACATCAGGAAAATGTAGGAAAGTTTCAACAATTTTTCCCATCCCCCGAGTTGGGGTGATTTTGGGATCATACGCTGGCATCTGTTCTCGAATTATCGGTTTCCATGAGTCTGGTACGGGTGGGTGCTGCCAATCCTTCGGATCACTATTGTCCGATGAATGGGTTGGCATAATAAGCGTCCCTCTTTTAGTTATGGTCTCCATTAATGCCTCTATCACAGGAACTGGACCACCGGGAATCCATCCAATCTTACTTAAGGAACTGTGAACCACAACATTCTCCCCCTCGTTTAACCCTAGCTTTCTAAAATCATTTATCAGTTGCGATTTTAGAATGGGGTGTTTACTATTATCCACAACCTTTCCTTCTTTCTCTGCAAACATTTTACTTACTATTGGAAGCTTTTTCAATAAAATTTCTCTAAAATCGCATAACGATGCAACATAAAATATCTAGATAACTTATGGGATAGGAACAAAAATCCAAATTCATTTTTATAATGCATATGTTGTATCGGTATTCGTATTTTATTATCGAAAGCCCGATTGAAGAGATTTGGTCAAAAACTCTTAATTTCTGGAATGACCAAAAAGGAGAAATGCTAAAAACATATATATCGGATAATTTTATGCATCGAAAAATGGAATTCAAACATGATGCATCAGGACAATTCATCAATAAACAGTTTATATTGTCTTTAGGAGAAACGTATATCATTGAGCTTGGTCACAATCAAGAAGAAAATTGTACATATATTACGTTGGAAGTTAGCTTTCGCTGGTTTGGTAGAGATAATATCTGGAGAGTTCCGCAGGACTTAGTAACGAAATGGCTAGATTATCTTGGTTTTGAATCTGTTCACTTACAGCACGGTAAAACCACTAATTATAGTAAAATGAAAGAGAAATTATATGAGATTGATAAACATAGAAAGTATACTGAATTCTGCCCTGTTTGTGGTTCTAAACTTGGGGGAGGTTCCATATGTTCAGATTGTGGATATTCTCCCTTTGATGTTGCACTCACTCACTAAAAAAAATGTAGATTTCAAGTCATATCGTGCTTCTCTTTGAATGCTGCTAGGCAAATTGGAACAGTTTCTTCCAGAATATCTAAAATTGCTTTAGAATATTGCCGAATCTCCCATTGAGCTTCAGGTGCAATACGTAATTTTACAAAATGAAGTAAATTTCGAAGATTAACTGTGCCATAAAATTCTGTGTACATATTCTGAGGTAAAACCATACGAGCATGTTCTCGAGCGATCCCCATTTCTATTAGGATTTTATATGCGTTTAATCCCAATTCAGTTTGTTTTTTTACCGTATTTCTTGCTATATCATCATTAATTTCTTCAGAGAATACAGATCCTTGTTTATTTGTAAGATCTTGTTTACGAAAACGTTCTGGGATATAAAATTGTATTTTATGAGATGTATATCTGCGACTTATTTCATTATAAGACCATGTTCTATGTCGAAACCATTGCGCTCTTACGAAAAGGGGACATGCCACATGAAATTTAAAAACCACATGTTCAAAAGGGCTCATATGGTCATGGAGCATTAAATAACGAATGAGACGTGAATCTTCTACCTCTGTTTTCCGTCCTTGACCAAAAGAAACTCTAGCACTTTGAACAATTGACCAATCATCACCAATATAATCGACTAACCGAAGAAAGCTCTTTCCATCTTCTAAAACATCAATTGGTTCCTTAAGATTTGATACATCCATTATCTCAATATTGACTTACTTCCTTATTTCTTTTTTTTGATTATACTGTAAATAGTGATAATGAGTAATTTTTGGTTTCAAAATTGAATTAATAAACATTCCACGGATTATGGAGTCTTTCGGAAAAAATTGAAAAGGACCAGAATGTTGAGATGAATATCGAAAATAATGCACAAAATGAATATTCTCATTCCCCTAACATAGAATTAAATTCGAGAGAAAGGAGTGCACTTTCCTATTTTAAATACTTTCGATCCCTTTAAAACTGGTCACACACGGCGCCAATTTCAATTGGTGGAAAAACGAGAGGGACTATCATGAGAGGGATTATTGTAACACGGAAATTTGGATTAAAACCGCTTGAGGAATCATCAAAGGTTCCTCATGATGTTTTTTCGTGCTTTCAATCCTGCGTGAGTCTCATGATCCGACATGGTATTTGGCTGGATGCAAGGCATTTTGAAGAAGACGGACTTGTGGGAGTGAAGAAATTCTACGACTTTGTACGACGCAAACCCGTTCTACGAGAATTATTACCCAAAATGCGCATTCAAGAACGTTTAAGGCGGTGTGCGGCACAACCTGCATACTTCATGATTCGCGAGCAGAAACGTCGTGCAGCTCTACTTGGTATGATGATATCTCTTCTACTCGACCATGATGAACCTATATCGATTTTACGAATTCAAAAACTTCCCAGATCACTCTATCGGAAAATCATATCCAAAAAGAATACTTTTTCCTACAATTCCTACGTGTTTTTCGATAATATCTTCAGGAGTGTACGTAATCTCCTCAAGAACGAGTTGAAAAAGACAATCACGGTGGATCCGAATCTAAACTTATCATATTTAGCGAATTCGTCTTCCGAGTTTGATACATTTTGTCAATTGCATCTGAAACGATTTTGCACCACAATCTTACGGATTCTAGGTAAACGAGTTAAAGCTATCTACAAGGGAAACGGTCCCCCGCTCGGGAAAGGTAAGTTCGATCCAGTGCTACTTGCCCAATTTTGTGATTCACCCATTACACCAAACGGATGGAAAACAATCCGCACGAACTGGAGAACCACTTTTCTTAGTTCCCTTCAATCCCAACTTGCAACCATTGATACAGCGGATTTCTTTGGGAAAGTTTCGGTGGCTCTCCACAATCGAATGAAAACCTCCTATTTGGTGAATTTGATGTTTCGTCAGAAACAATCATCCCCCCACATTCAAAGCGCGGATGGCGAGGGTTTTATGGAATACTTGAAGGAGAGTGCAGTGCTCGAACAAGCAGTCCAATATTTAAAATCCGAGATGGATGAGTATGCTTCGGAAATACAATCCCTTCTCTCCTATATTTCTCGCTATCCTCTTGAATTTCTTGGAAAACCACAATTTAAAAAAAATACTATTCCACTTGGTGCTGATGATGGACAGGTATATTCTCTGATAGTGGAGTGCGATGATGATCCAGAACGTATCACAAAAGTAACGATAGAGCTTTCATTTCAATCCCGCATAATGCATACATTCCATTTGAATGATGCAGAACGCTTTAAAGCTCTGATCACCGACGGTTACAACCCAAGATGGGGAACCATTACGAAAGGTTTTGGAAAGGGCTTGACTCTTGCCATCCCCTTCCACAAAGTTTTTACTCCCAACAAGAATGTATCTATGCTAACTGATAGAGATGAAATCGTGGCTAGTGTGGATCTTGGTTTGAAAACTCTGGCAACTATAAGTATCAGACAAAATTCTAAAAATGAGGATAAATCTATTCGGGAGAATAAGAAGGAGCTTGCTCGATATTTCATTGATCAAGAGGAACTCGTCGGTTCTAAAGAAGAATGGCTTATCCGAAAGAAGGATACAATAGTATCGGGAAATGACAATGTGAAGCGACATTTACTCAATCTTCGCTTGCAAGCACGAATTCTCCAGAAAAAAATCGACATCTATACGAACGCTCATCAAAAATCCTACCGACATAAAGTGAAATTCCGAATTCTGCATACTCAGTGGAAGTATGTATGGATAAAAATTAGAAATATCCATAAGGAACTTGGGAACCAGGTTGCTACGAGGATTGTGACAGCAGCGATATTTCATGGAGCTTCTATCATTAAAGTAGAGGATCTTTCTTGGTCGAAACCACGCTCCAAGCAACAAGTGGGAAATTTTCTCTCAACCTGGCAAGTGCACTGGTTTTTTAGTCAGGTCCAATCAAAAATTAAGTGCATTGCAAGGAAAGTGGGAATCAGAGTAGTTTATGTTGATGCTCACCACACATCTCAGCGATGTTCACGTTGTGGTGAAGTCGGAAAGCGATCTAGAAAGCGATTTACTTGCCCCCATTGTGGTTTTTCGCTGGATAGTGACCTCAATGCTTCTCGTGAAATAGCAGTTGCAGATCTATCCCCTATTGCTAAATGCGGTAGGGGCGGAAGCCCGTTACCTTTCCCTCAATAAGTTGTTCATACAAGTACTAACTAAGTATGTCCAACTTTTTAGTAACGGTAGTTATTTACGATCGAATTTTGTTTAAGATAGTATACTAGAAAGAAGACTATAGGTGCAAAAAATTGAGTCCAAAAGATGAAGAGCTAACAATGGGTGTCACTGGTGATAAGGGAGAGGTCGTCTTCAAGGTGATCGTGATCGGTGATGGTTCCGTTGGAAAAACTACACTACTCAAACGATACGTGCAACACCAATTTGAAACAGAATACATTCCTACAGTTGGAGTGAATATCCTAAAAGAGCAGATTCAAGTCGGGGACAAGAATGTTAACCTGATGTTATGGGATATTGCTGGACAACCTCAATTCTACCTACTCCATAAAGTTTACTATAATGGTGCAAATGGGGTGATTCTTATGTTTGATCTGACAAACAGTCCCTCATTTACTAATGTAAATAACTGGTATAATGAGCTTGTGAAATATGGTCTAGAAACCGTCCCAATTATTATGTGTGGAAATAAATCTGATCTAAAAGGAGATCGCAAGATTATTGAACCTATGGCACACTCCAAAATGGAACAACTAGGAATTCCTGCTTATTTTGAGACTTCCGCATTAGAAGGAACGA
>JAEOTN010000187.1 GCA_016839865.1 Promethearchaeota archaeon
CACTAGTTTTTTGGTTACAATCTAAAACCAAACCATCTAATTGTAGCAAAACGTTACTATAAGGAGCATTCTGAAAAATTGTACTGTAATTTAATTCACTATTCACACGTTCTTGAATGTCATTAATGTATTCTGATATATCCGTAAATAGGACAACTTCTTGGAAATCACTCATTTTCATTGGAGTTCGATGAATCCTGAACCAACCTAGGCTTTTTTTACCCTTATATTTGACTTCAACCATAAGTGTTGATGCATTTAAGGAACGAAAACGAACATTTTGGTTATTACTCTTTAGTTCAAACACTGAATCAAAGGAATTCCCAATAATGTCTTTAGATTCGAGTAAATAGGCTGACAAGAAATGATTGTTCAACCAAGTGATAACTTCTTTTTTGCCTATTGCAAGGATTGGTAAAGGTATTTTGTTTAGATGCACTAGGGGAGATTTTTGCATGATATCTCAATCTCAAGAATGATCTTTCTGTTTGTTTGTTAAAATAACGAGTTTTTTTCCGACTTAATTATTTAACTCTAAAACATAAATCGATTTCCTGCCTAAATATGTGCTTGACTAGATTCCCAAATTAGAAAGAACTTGATTTATCTCTTCGAGGCGATATGGTTTGGGTATCATCCCTGAAAATCCGAATTTTTGGTAATCAGCCATAACAGAATCAGTCGAATAACCTGAAGACACAATTCCGACGACATCAGGATCAATTTTTAGTAATTCTTGAATTGTATCCTTACCGCCTAATCCTCCAGGTATTGTAAGGTCCATGATAACCGCTTTAAATTTCCTATTTTCTTGAATGGATTCCTTGTAACATTTCAATGCTTCTTCGCCATTTTTTGCAGTTGTTATTTCATATCCTAATTTTTCAAGCATTTTTGAAGCAACTTTTAGGATGGTTTTATCATCATCCATTAGTAAGAGCCTCCCAACTCCCTTATGCAGACGATTTAGAGGTGATTCTTTTTGTGTTGGTTTCTCTGATATTTTGTGTAAAACTGCTGGAAGATAAATATAGAATTTGGAACCCTCTCCAATGGTTGATTCTATATCGATAAATCCACCATGTTGACGGATAATTTCATTAGAAATTGCTAATCCCATGCCAGATCCTTCTTTTTTCGTAGTAAAATAGGGATCAAATATTTTATTGATATATTTTTCAGGTATTCCAATTCCCTCATCTTTAACAGACATTTTGATGAATGTTCCTGGTTTCAATGGGGCTCTGGGTTTTTCTAGTGCAATGTTTTCCGCAGTTATTTCGAGTTTTCCACCAGAAGGCATGGATTGCACAGCATTGATAATAATATTATTCAATACTTGTTCAATTTGCACTTGATCTCCTACCACTGTCCATAGATCCTCTTCGATATTAAAAACGCTCTGCACAGACGAACCGCGCAATACAAATTCTGTTGTGTCTTTTATCAATTTTTTGAAATCAGTTAATTGTAGAATAGGTTTATCTGAAGGTTGTCGAGGATTTCCATACATCAATAATTTCTTAGTAAGTTCCCGAGATCGAATCATTGCTCTTTTAGCTTCAGTTAATTGGCTCTGCAATTCATGAGGATCGTCAATAGATAGTTCTGCAAGCGATATACTACCCACAGCAGCTGTTAAAATATTATTAAAATCATGTGCGATCCCTTTTGCTAATGTGATAAGTGAATCACGACGTTGACGCTCAATTAAATCCGACTCGATTCGAATTCGAGACAAGACACTTCCTATCTGAGAGATAAGACTTTGAAGAATATTTCGAGTTGCTTCAGGAATTGACTCTTTTTTCATAGACCCAAACACAAAACATCCTTCAATATGATCAAGGTATTTTACAGGTAGAGCAAAAATTGTCTTACAGTCACGTTTACATATATTGTACTTCTGGATTTCATCATAAGTATAATAAATATTATTTCCCGCTTTTATTTGGACGAGATAATCTGGATTTTTGGGCACATCCATCAAGAGTTCAGTTACTTCATCAGCCATGCTAATATGATGCTTCAAGATCAGATTTTCAGAATTTGGATCATACATATACATTGCCCCAAATTCCATTCCAGAGACTGTTATTGCTGTATTTACACAGAGTTTGATTAAGGAATCAATTTCATGGATGTTGCTAAGAGCAATACCAAAATCCCTCTGCATTTGTAAGACTTTTTCGAAGTTCTTCTGTTTAGTAATATCTCGCATTGAAATGAGAATATTTGATGGTTTATTCTTGTTACCAATGACTATTGTCCACTTGACGTCAAGGATTAACATTTCTTCATCCATCGTTTCTGCAAGAAGAATTGTTTCATGTGATAGTTCTCCTTTAGTGAAAGCCATTAATCCTTGCTTGATGTGTGCAAGGGATTCTTTCGGGAACAATTTCCTAAAATTTTTGATTAAGTCCTTTTCATCTTGCGCTTTAAACAAATCTAAAGTTGCATGATTTACAGAAATGATTTTTACTTTTGACATTAATTTTCCGATTTCTCTTAAATCATCAAAATGATTCTCAAATTTCACCCCATTTTTATGTAAATCTTCCAAAAAAACAAGCATTTTATCAATTTCACCAGTCCAAAGGGAAATTGGACTATCTTCAAATAAAGATCGATATCGTCTCTCACTTTCTGATAGTAATTTCTCTCTGTTCATTAACTCCTGTTCAGCCTTCTTACGTTCAGTGATATCTTGCATGATAATTTGAACTGCATAAGGCTCATTGTTTTGTTGGAGAACTGATGGAAATATTTCTATTACGATAGTTTGGTCGTTGAAATTGAGAGGAAATTCAATCGGTCTCCTCAATTTTAATGCAAGAACTTCTTGAAAAACATCCAAAAAATCAGAGATTTGGGTGTTATCCAAGAAAGGGAGTTCAGTAAAATGTTTATATAAGAATTTATCTTCATCTAATCCATATTTTCTTAATAAAGCACTAGTTTGCTCATTAATATCGATAATTTTACCTTTTAAATCCGAAATAATGATCGGAGTTGGTGAGGACATGAAGAGATTTTGGTACTTTGTCTCACTCTCCACTTTAGCGATAATATCATTGATATTATCGGTAATATCTACCATATATACCAAAATTTCATTCTCGAAAGGCATCTTTTGTGTATAAAACCAGCGTACTCCCATATTAGGGAGATGAATCGATTCGGAAATTTTTTCTATAGGTTTTTTCAATCGGAATACTTCATTATTTTGTTTGATGAGCACTTTCCCTTGTTCTTCACCAAATAATTCTACAATGGGTTTACCAACTACTTCTTTCCTCTTTAATTTCAAAATTTCAAGAGCGTATTTATTAATCCATGATATTTTATGGTCTCGATCTTGCAACATTACATAAGCTGGGATGAAATCCAAGATTTCATGGGAAAGTTTGTCTTTTGAAGTCATTTTTATCGCGCTGTATGAAGTAAACTGAATTGATTGATATAATATTCAGAATGAAATTCAACCTAAAAAATAAATGTGATATCTAATATCTAACAAGTTTTAATCTTTCTCGAGCAATACGGCAGTATTCCTCAGATATATCGATCCCAATAAAATGCCGATCCATCTGTTTTGCTATTTTTACGGTTGTTCCGCTACCTACCATAGGATCTAAGACAAGATCCCCAATATTTGTCCAAGAAACGATATGATCTTCGCATAATTTTTCTGGAAAAATTGCGGGATGTTGGAATGCAATCTCATCTTTAGTAGAATTACCTTTACCAGTTGTATATTTCCATATATTCGTTCGCATTCCAAAGGGTGATATCTCAATACGTGATGTATCGTTTTGATGAGTCATAGATCCATCTTTCTTGCGTCTTTTCTTACTAAAGGTGTATTGGGTTTTATTCCTTTTGTCTTTTAGAGGATTGAACGTTTTAGGCTTCCCTTTGCTGAATACAAACATATATTCAAAGATTTGGTGGTATCGATTAGTAGAAGGATAGGCGAAACCTGATTTTTGATAGATCATCGTATCATGGAGGTTAAACCCTACATCTTTAAAGAACAACGCTTGAGAAAAAGAAGAGCCTGTTTCACTACCATTTATTGTACTATCACCGATCACCCATACTAC
>JAEOTN010000188.1 GCA_016839865.1 Promethearchaeota archaeon
GAAAGGAATACGAACGAGGATCATGTAGTTGAGCTGCCAGTCCAATGTATAAACTGTGGACAAACCGTGTTTGTATTCCCGAAAGGAATGAAATACGTGCTCCAAGCAATAATCGAATGTAAACAATGCAGAAAACCTTATCGGATTATCCCAGAGCATGAAGCCAAGCAGATCGATAAGTTGCGTAGGGGACCATTACGGGTGCTTCCTCGAATGTTGAAAGCAGAATGAAGCTTTATAAGGAGGTAGAAAAAAAAGATGGAAAGGACAATACGGAAAAACAAATATGAACCGATAAGTAAGAGATATGTTATTCGGGAACCATATTTGTTACAGGGAGGGTTAATCGGACGAGATTATTGTTTCCAATTACTCTACGGAGACAAGGTGGTAGTAAGTGTAGAATACAGATCAATACCAGCACAGAACGTGCTATTGGGTTGGATAGACCACAATCTCACGGTAGACTTAAATACCTATCTTACACTGGTTGCAATTCAGAGTGTTATTAAGGATTTGGAAGAACATAATGCTAAAGAATACACACGCTAGATTATTCTTTTTCTGTTTCATTATCTAATTATTTTTATACACTTCAGAAACCAAAATCTTTCCATCTTTAAATAATAACCAATGCAACATACCTACATTCCTAAAGCTGAGGAAATCCACGATCTCCTCCGAAACCATCGTACGTCGCCTACTTTCTGTTATTGTGATAGTGGTTTCGGTAATATATTCTATTTCATCGATGTTAATCATATTCATTTCAAGATTAATTTAAATTAATCATTCAAAAAAAATTGGATTCACATCAAAATACTTGGAATATATACTTTTACAATATTAATAATATCCTTCAAATAATTTTTCTAATGGTGCTCCATGGAATAGTGAGTCTGTGTAAATTTCCATGCATTGTTCTTCTTAATTAAAACACCTGTTAGTCTTCCAGGGATGTTCCTTTTCTGACCTCCCATTTCGGTAGCAAACGTGAGTTCGGATGCAAACCATGCAGTATCTCCTACAGTATTAAGCTCAATTCGATGCCAATCATATGTAACTTTTATGCATTCAACCATATCCCAGTTTTTAATAACAGATTCTCTGAAATCACTCAATTTAGTCCATTTTTCACCACTTTGAGAACCATAGATTACTAAATCTGGCTCAGAATCATATAAACTCATGTAAAGTTCGACGTTTTTTGTTGCAAATGCCTTTGACATGTTTTCTAATACCGACTTAATTTCATTTTTTACATTTTCGCTGCTCATAATACCACCTTATCGCTCATATACACTCCATACAACATACAAGCATGATCCCATAAATGTCTCGACGAATTATAACCCCAGTTGAAAATTAATGTTGATTGAAAAAAAAGCAAATGGTTTATTGTCTTTTTTTAATACGTTCTAATAATTCGGATTCATTTGCAACCATCTTTAGAGTTGCTAGATCAGAAATGATGCCTTTTATTTCCATAATTGAGAGATCAGAAAAGATCAAGGAAATTCTAAACATTATCTCTTTTTTTACAATATCTGTGTGGGTTCTATCCCAAGGAAATGCATAAAACTCAGACAAAGAACAATAAAATATAGAATCCCAAGCCAGAAATATGCACATTTACGAACATCTCTGATAAAAAACTGAGAAAATTCAGATTTGGGATAAAATTGTTTATGAATTATGGTTCCGACAAAATTTAGTCCAACTAGACCAATGATTATGAGGACGATCTCATTCAAGTATTCAACAAAATAAAACGTAATTACTAACAGAGATCCACTGTCAAGGAACATGGTTTCGAATCCTTGCATAACAATTGGCAGAACCCCAATCCCGATCCCCAAATTTACTAACAACCTTACGGAGATGATTAAATAGTGACTATTCTCCGGTATAGATTTCTTCTTAAATGCAACCCAATATAGCAGGAAAGGTGTTCCAACTAGTAGACCAATAAGCAAGCAAGTAGATAAATATAGTAATGAAATTGGGATATTGGATTGTACATCAAGAAATTGGTGCAATCGTATCAAAAAGGGAATTCCAACAATCCAATAACTTAACGAGTAATTAATACTATGTACAAATGATAAGTTTCTATTTAGTCGCTGTGAAAAATAGTTCTCTGTGGAAGTATCAATTTCATGTTTATCATGTTTTAGGTTTAAACGTCGTGATATGAAGAACTCGTATATAACTAAAGCCAAAAATGTGATTACAAAGAATGTATGAATTAGAATAAAACCAAACCAACTGAAAGGATTCCCTGGATGTTTATAGGTGATTTTTGCTGGCGATTCCACATAGTCTACCAAAGGATGTTGTACACCAGTTTTAAAGCCGTCTGCTAAATGAGAAAATTGACCTCTTCCACCTATCAACGCAGTATTTGATCCTTCTGCAGATATCGTGAAGTCATGTCCCTCCCACCCCCAACTTGGATATCCAGGATTA
>JAEOTN010000189.1 GCA_016839865.1 Promethearchaeota archaeon
AGTAACTTATCACTGTAGTTTTCTCCCAATTCTTCAAGCTTGGATATAACTTGATTATATTTCTCCGTTCCCGTAAAAGAATCACCCAATTTGAATGCAATTCTCCCATCATACTGGAGTTTTTCTAGGTCCTTTAGATCATGATCTTCAGATCGAGTTGCAACTGTTGTGGTGGGAATACTTGTCAAATCTGTTTCACGGACGGGAACTGTAGATATGCCATCCATAATTTCTTTCGCATCCTCCATTATCTCTGCAGTTTTCTCTTGTGTTTCATCGCTCTCCGGTTCCTTTACCATATCTTCCTTATAAGCTGCTTGGAGTGGTAATCCTGAAGCTGCATAAGCACTTAATTCTGTTAGAATATTCGCAAAAAAGAACTCGTTCAATCCAATGATTTCGAAATCCACTTTATGGTAATTATTTTCAAAATCTGCATGATCTGGGCTCATATTAGGATCATTCAAGCGATAAATATCAAAACCTGGATGATTTGGGTATTTTTTCTTGTCGAGAAGATAAGTGTGGTCAAATACTAATCCCATGAAATCTGGGTTCGGTCCTTGAAAACTTATTTGATTTATAATGTCTACATAACTGTAGAATAATCCTAATCCCGGATGGGAATGGAACCATCCTACCATGTAATGATTTCGACCCTCAGCGTCTAATTTATCCTGTATCTCTGCTATGAAACCATAATGTTCAGCTCCTAATTCAACATCGGTGGCTTCACCATATGTCATAGGTTCTGCTCTATCAATAATTACTGAATGCTCATCTGAAGTACCAATAAGAATTCCGTAAATTTCACGCCATTGCTCTTTGGGAATAGATGCATTTGCATATCTTGTCGAATAGAGAATAATGGTTTTATAGGCTTCCGCACTGAGAATGACTTTCTTATCTGCCATGTTCAACAAGTATAACGAAATTGATTCTTAAATCTTTAACTTTCTTTGAAAGAAGTACCCTTCCTTCAAGTAGGGGATGGATATCATCATATTGATACATAATTACTCTCCATCCAAAACTAATGCCTTAGGTATGAGATTTTTATGATAATTAACTATTATTCTATTGATACTATATAACTCGGATTTTCCTACCCCCTAATAGATTTTTCAAGTAACTATGAGTTAAAACCCACCTGTGAAATTTCAAGATATAATTTAAGAAAAACTCACTCTATTGCTTTTTATGTAGGTTTTACTTTCTTTGAAAGAAGTACCCTTCCATCAAGTAGGGGATGTTAAAGAAATCTGTCGACCACAAGGGAAGGAGTAAAAATGTATCTTACTCAAAAAATTCGCATTTTTCCTTCACAAGATCAAGAGAATCTTCTATGGCTTCTCTCGGAGAAATGTAGATTGATATATAACTTCGCTCTGAATGATCGGATCGAGAATTGGAAACAAAATCATGATTTGCTCAATGATGATTGGAAATACATAACCTATCTTGATCAACAGAATCAATTACCTGCTCTCAAAGAACAATATCCCGAATATAAATGGGTTTATTCCAAAGTCTTACAGGGGGTTTTGAAGAAATTAGATGCTAACTATAAATCATTTTTTGCGTTATGGAAACGAGGGGATATACATGCTCGTCCCCCGAATTTCAAAGGAAAGAAATATTTTCACACGCTTTGTTATAATCAATCCGGATTTAAAGTAATGGGAAATAACATCTCGTTTTCTCATAATCATCCATCTAATACGAAATTAACATTTCAAATGGGATGGGCTTATGCGGTAGAGAGTAAAATTAAGCAAGTGGAAATTTTTCTTGATTCTCAAGACCGATGGTTTGTGTCTATTTCGTTTCAGATCGAGGAAAAAGCATATGTGGATAATGGTAAATATCAAGCCATCGATTTGGGGGTCTCTAATCTTGTTTCCGCGGTGAATTTGGATTCCAGATTCATACAAATCAAAAATAGACGATCGGATTTATTTTGGAAAAACAAGCTTGCGGAAGTCCACTCAAAACGGGATCACTGCAAGAAATACTCTATAAAGTGGAAACGGTATAATAATAAACTCTATTCAATGATACGGAAATGTAAGAACCAAATGAAAGATTTTCAGCATAAAATCTCGAAGCTGATTGTTGAAAATACCAAAGCTAATACGATCATCGTGGGTGATTTAAAAATTAAAGATATGGCAAATAAGAAACCGACTTCTAAATCACCCCGCCAAAATAAAGCCAATAAAACACTGAATCATTCCATGCAAAATACGGGAAGCATGGGGAGATTTATCCAATTTTTGACCTATAAAGCTAAACGAATAGGTAAAAGACTAATAAAAATTGATGAATCTTATACAACTCAGGTCTGTTGTAGTTGTGGAATGAAAAAGAAGCGTTCATTATCGGAACGTGAAATTATTTGCAATTGTGGGAATCACATTGATAGAGATCTGAATTCAGCAATCAATCTGATGAAGAAATATCTCTATTTTAAATTTACGGATTCTCTATTGCATCAACCCTCTGTGAACGAGGAATCCTTTCTGCATAAGTGGAACGGATTTACCATGATAAACAGTCTCTTTCGTAATAAAAGTAAAGATGAACTCATGGGAAGCCCCCTCCTCTGGTGTGGGTAGTTCACTTGAAATACCTAATCACCTTGTTGAAAGTGAAGAAAATTAAATGATTTATTTAATGGCTTGAAAATTCACGAGATTCTTTCTTTGGATTCTGTTCTTTCCTTCTCT
Source organism: Promethearchaeota archaeon (assembly GCA_016839865.1). Next base: position 2,730 of record JAEOTN010000189.1, read on the forward strand.
TGTCGTAAAAATTTCATATATTCTTCCTCTTTCTTCTTATGAATTTCTTGAATTATTTTCTTCTTTTTCTTCCACTCTGGTCCATCTAGAGGGAAAAATATCATGAAAGCTAATGCTATTAAGAAGGCAGCTGCTGGAATTAAAGTAAATCCTATCATTATGCCAGTTTTTACTGATATTCCACTTATGGTTTCTACCAGGTTGAAATATGTTTGAGGGTCGGTAATTGCGTCGATATTTTTCGGGAAGCCAAACATTTGAATAATCCATAGAAATAGCGCATTTGCGATACTTATGGCAGGTTTTGTTATCAAAGCGTTCATTCCCGAATATGTAGTTTCTCTTCTCTTTCCTGTCCGCAATTCATCATTATCAATCACTTCGGCGTTAATTGATCCTAGATTCAGGGACAGCCCTCCAAATCCAATTCCAAAGATAACTAGCGCGATCATAGCAAGATAGAAAAATTCACCTACGAGAAACACTAAAACTCCAGAAATAGTGCAAATAATTAGTCCAACAATGAATATTTTTTTCAATCCAAATTTCTGATTCAATTTATTCCAAACAAGGGTAAACACTAATGTGAATCCATATATTAACAATAATGGAATGGAAGATTGTATTCCTCCAAGTTCTTGCACATAATCGGTAAAATAATATAATCCTGTAAAAATTATAGTTTGAGCGATAGTGTAGAAAAAAACAGCTCCTTCAAATATTAAGAAAGGTTTATTCTTCACAGATTCAGTAATACTTTTAAAAAAGGGTAATGCATCCTCTCTTTGGGTGTATTTATTTTCCTTAAGGTAGAAAGATGACCAGATCAGACACACCATAGAAAAGATAGCAAGTCCTATCATTGCTGGTCGAAAAGCCGGATGGACTCCATCTTCTGTTAGTAATACCATTGGTAACACAAGAGAAATCACAGATCCAATAGCACTAATAAAACCACCTACCATGATTAGATTGGATCTTGCTTTCGCTGTGACCGCCATTTCTGCAGCAAGTCCATACGTAATTAAACCAATCATCGAATAAAGTGTGTCAAATATAAATAAATTAAGTAGAAAACTGGTAAACAATAATCCTTGTTGAGTAGCTGATCCAAATGGAAACCACATCAGAACAAATGCAATAGAATAAAATGGTGCACCAAACCGTAGATATGGGATTCTTCTACCCCATCGACTTTTGGTCTTGTCTTGAATGATACCTATCAATGGATCATTTATAGCATTCCAAAATGCAAAAATGAGCCAAGCAAGACTCGTCCAGTAAGGTTCTAAACCCATTTTTGTGTTGTAAAAAAAAGTTACTGCTCCACCAAGAGCGATTCCAGATAAACTACCGTTCCCGATATATGCAACCCCATATGCTAACTTTCGGATAAAAGAGAGTTTTTCTTCAATTACTGTCTCGTTTTGCACCATGGTCTTTCTTTTCCTAAATTTCAATTTGACATATTGATAATAGAGAATAATAATGAGAAGCATCATGCTTTTGAGCGAAGATACTCCAAATCTTTCTCGATCTTTGCTCTATTATAGAGCTTTTCCACCATTAATTTGGTTTTTGGCTGAATTGTGTTATTATGAAATCCCATTAATCGGTTATAGTCGGTTTTGATGAATGGGAAATCTTCATAGGCTAGTTGGGGATATAAGTTTTTATCCCGGATTTTCTGAAACCCTCTGAATATCAAGTAGATAAACGTTATACCACAATTGAACTCCACAAGAGTATTTACAACCATTAATCCCAAACTCCATTCACCTTGTTCTAAACGGATTCCAGATACCAATAAACTTAATTCGAGATTTAACTCTACAAGAGTTCCTACGATGAATATATAGATGAAATCTTCCCAGCGGATTTTTTTGAATAATACCAAGATTATCGCTACCACAACATTTCCTAGAGCAACCAATGTCATAATTAGTCTTTGATTACCTGCACTCATATCCCGTGCAACTTCAATTACTCTATCATCCAAGGGTATTACTTGAGATAGAGCTCCAATGGCCATCCAACCCAGAAAATAGAGAATAGTGAATCCTACCATTTCACGTTTATTACGTTTTTCTAACATAACGAAACAATATGCAAATTGTGCGAAACCAGGACTGAATGTAAACCACATGAAAAATAGGTGAGGATTAAAGGGACCTGAATATGTTCGACTTCCAAGAACGATGTACCAAATGTAGTAATCTATGAGTAAGTACATGCCCCAACCAACAAAGCCCCAAATTAGAGGCAGCCAATACTGCTTTCGGATAAGGAAATACATGAAAATTGCTAAAAATAACAGATCGAAATAAATGAAATCCACACCAATCGTACGAGTTACAATCGGATCAGCCATGGATCAAGATTAGTGGTAGAGAATAAAAAGAAGTCGATAAATCATTCTTACTGATGAGACAAACTGGGCAGATATCGGATTATCCATACAAATTACTTGCTTCTTGGGTGATATTAGAGTTGATCAGGATTAATGGACCATTAGATTCATCCATTTCGACTTTAAGATCATCTATAAGCCCCAATCCCTTCATTACATCATATAAAGCCACAAATTGTTGGAGCGAGGGCAGGAATTTGTCGAAATCTACTTCGATGGGTTTTGCCATTTTGATCAGTTTTTCGTTTGGTATTGTGATGATTTTTGCGAAATCACTTATGTATTGAGGTAATATCGTGATGATATGTTTTCAATATAGTCGGTATAATTTCTAGCGTTTTCTTCACGTACACTTATAAAAAGAACAGTATTTCAACTTAAACAGTTCTAGAACATTAGAACATTAGGAAAACGTGTGAATGGAATAGGTAGTTAAAAATAGTAACGAATTTTAATTAAAAACTAGTAAGAAATAGAATTATCTTCATTTCGGATGATTTGGATAACTGGTCTCTGACCTTCAGGACAGACC
>JAEOTN010000190.1 GCA_016839865.1 Promethearchaeota archaeon
GGAGATTCTTTTGATTATTATAGGTTGGATGCATCTGGAATGTATCAAGAGTTATCTATTCCTCGTGGAGAAGTTGTTGATGCATGGTTTTCCATGGATTATAATGTGCTTAGGGGCATTGATAATAACGAAATGGAACTTTATTTCATGATTAATGATGAAATTGTTTATTCACGCGGCTTTCATACTATTACTATTGAAGGATTAGCACAATGGCATAATACTGGTATAATTCCATTAAGTTCTTGGACAATCTTAGGAAATCTTAATGAGCAAATTGTAAATATTTCTGTGGGTGTCCGCGCAACTAAAACTAGAACATACTCGGGTGAACATTCTAACTTGCAGGAAGTTTATTTTGACAACATTACATTCTTCTTACAAGCGGAAGTAAATGGTACTGATTCTAACATTAATCTGAAAATTGATAATATCTCAGTTGAGGATTCACCATCTGACTGGGGGGAATCTACTATCAATTTGTATAATGTGTGGGATGAGGACCCAATTCAAGTCAATTTAACAACTGATGCTTTAAAGATTGATTTTACACTGACATCTACAATCTATGGTTCACACACCGGATTCTCAAAATTGGTGGAATATGGTTCCCAAGGATCAAATGTGATAATTTATACAAATAATTCTGTTCATTGGGAGACCTATTATCGCACTTATATCCCATTATATTATGAAAATTATTCAATCACTGGGGAAAAACCTGAAGATTGGGAAATTCAGCAAATTTCTAATCCAGTAGGAACTAACACAGATTTCTTAAATGGTGAAAAAAGCACTACTTCATTTACTGTTGAACATCCAAATGCTGATTATCCTGGTTGGTGGCAAATTCTCGCTAAATCCACTAATATGATTAATGTAAGCAGTACATCTCTTTGGAATGGAACTGATTGGCAACACTATCTTGATCCCATGTATTTCAACATCAGCAATGCTGTACGTATTAAGACCTCTCTAAATACATCATTAGGTAATATCGAAAACATTGCTTCTACAACTGCAAATTTAACAATATATGATCCAGAGGGTGAAATATGGTTTAATGGTGGAGTTACTCCCGAATCTTCAGGAAACATACAATTTCCTGATTTAACAATAGGTCCATCAAATTCATCTGCAGGACAATATCAATTTAAAATATTTTGGTTGAATGGAACTAGTGCAGGTGGAATAAATGGTTCATTTTATGTATATAGAAACCTACAAGCAACAGTGTTATATCCTCGAGATGCAACCGATGACTTTGAGACCGAAGTAATCTTGGGAGACATAATTCCTATTAGGATAAAATTAAATGATTCTCTTTCTGGTGTGGTTGCGACTAATTTACAGGTAGAATACACTTGGGAATCAGGAAGTGATACTCTTATTGAAATTATTTCGGGTAATTATGATAGGAATTTTGACACATTGGAGCTAATAACTCCTGGAACTCATGAACTTAATTTTACAGCATCGGGTTTTGGATTTTATAATTTGACATTTACATTAACGATTAATTTAGTTGAAGAAACTGAGCTAAAGATAGTAGGTTTAGATAACAATATAGATTACGGGACGAATTTTAGCATTGAGATAAGTTATACTTCCAAGCATTTGTCTTATGGAATTCCTGATGCGGAGGTTGTTTTAAATTTGAGTAGCTCGGTTTACACAGTGACGGATTCAGTAGAAGAAGGAAAATATGATATCGAAATTTCCTCCGAAGATGCTTTTTCAGGAGCCGGATCCTACGATATTCAAATTAATGCTTCAGCGACAAATTTTCAACCACTGGATCTAGTTACACGTATTCAGGTTCTCCCTCGTTCTGTGTATTTTGAAATTCTTATTAACTCCAATGATGTATCATTCAATAAATCTTACTCCACCCAGGTAAAACAGATCCTCAATGTTTCTGTGGGGATAAAGGCAGCTTCAGATGACGAACCAATTTTGACTGGAACCGTATATATGACAGATGGACAAAATATATATGATGATTTTTCGGTAGTTGGGAATTATTATTTTATAGAATTAAATTCCTCACTTTTTGGATTAGGTGTTCGTTTTATTAGCATCATTTTTAATGAAACCACTTATCAATCGGCTTCAGAAATAATCATGATATCTATAACTCGTTTACCTATGAGTGCAATCCTTTCTGATACTGAACCAGTTTTACAAAAGGATCGGAATAACCAATTTGAAGTTCTTATTTATGTTGAAGATCCAGTAACTCATTTACCCATAACTGACGTGGTTATTGCATATGACTGGATATATGGTAGAGGGTTTTTGACTAATCTTGGGGATGGCTATTTTAAATTTGAAAACATCGTACCACGCGAATTGGGATCCTATACAATAACCTTCACAATTTCCTCGCCAAATGTGGATTATGAACCAAGCACCATTATAGTGACTTTAATTTCTGAATTACCAGCAGGATATTCAAATTTATGGTGGATTTTACTTATGGTTGGTTCTATAGCTTTGATAGCCCTGGGCATTTTAGGATATGTCGGATATAAACGAAAAATTCTAATTCCGAGACAGCAACGTGAAGTTGATTTATTGCGTAAGAAGACACAGGTATTTGATGATATTACTAACATTAAAAGTGTTCTAATCATTGAAACTTTTACTGGGCGTCTTATGTATCGCCATATAATTGGTGGACTCGATACAGAAAATGAAGATATCTTTTCAGGTTTTCTACATGCTATCCTAACCTTATCCAATAGATTTGGCTTGCAAAATGGAGATTTAGGAGAGAGACAAGAATATGCTGAATTTACTCATGAAGCTTTCCATGTTTTAGTTGCAGCTGGAGAAAAAGTGATCATTGCTTTAATTCTGGAAGAAGAATCATCTGATGAGCTTCAAAAACGAGCTTTTAAGTTCTTAGATGAATTTGAGGGAATTTATGCTTCCACGTTAGAAAATTGGAATGGAGACCGTAAAGTTTTCAATGCTACTACTCCAAAATTATTTGAAGAGATATTCCACTTATCACTATTGAATAGGTTTATGCTTACTGAAACGGATAACATCCATCTAATTGAAAAAGCGTTAATTTATCCAGATACAATTTCTGAAAAAGTTGCTCAAGTAATTAAAACTGTGTCTGAAGAGCGTCACGATTTCAGATTGAGAACTTTAATCTCATTAATTCCTACAGAGGACCAACTCCAAGCAAAAGATGTTATCTTGCGGTTTATAAAAAATAAATACATAGTGACTGTTAATTAAGGAAATCCTTAAATCTCCTTTTTTCTATCAAATAAATGAGGACGCTTGTGTCAATTTCTACTCATGCAAAGAAATTAGCTGATTGTTCAAAAAAAGCATACATTTCTCTATCCAAAATTAAAGATAAACTGCAAAACTATTTGAAAACTACTAGTAAATTATGGTCAATCCAGATATACGATGCACTCGATGTATTTATCCAAGTTTATGCAAATTTGAGCTATTTATGTTACATAAATAGAGAAGAAAAATCGTTATTTAATTGGGAGATCAACAATTTTACTCTACATTATTCACATTTATTTGTTTCAGACACCCCTATTCCATTAGAAATTCTAGAATCACTAATACATCCGATACAAGACCAGATTTTTGAATGGGATCCACCTACTGACAAAGAAAAGAGGAAATCATCATTATTTTATGGATATTACCTCCGAAATTACAAGCCAGAAATTGCAAAAGATGCAGGTGTAGTATATACTCCTATAGAAATTGTTAATTTTATGGTAAAATCTATCTCAGATCTTTGCGAAAGTTTACTAAAAATCGAAAATGGCCTAAAAAATCCAAATTTTCCATATAAAATTGTAGATCCTGCTGTTGGAACCATGAATTTTATTACTGGTTTAATCCAATTTATGGATTCTAAACAGGATCATATTAAAAAAAAAATTCTCACATTGGAAATTAGTGAGATCCCATATTTACTTGGTTTTCATGCTATCATATCACGTATTGGTAAAACTACAAAAAACCATTTCTATTTTATGAACGCACTAACGCAAGAATCTTACAAAAAAATAAACAAATTCCTAGGGAATGATGAAGAAATCATTTCTATTATTCTTGGAAACCCTCCATATTATATCAATACCCAGAATAATCTCCCATGGATTCGTGAAGAGATAAATGAATATAAAAAGGATTTACAGGAGAAAAATCTAAAAATTCTTTCAGATGATTATGTTAAGTTTATTCGATTATCTCATAAACTATTTCAAAATCATTCTAGGAAAGGAATTATAGCTTTCATAACAAATAACAACTTTTTAGATGGTTCAGTCTTCAAAATTATGCGTAAATCCTTGATGGGGACATTTAGTAAGATATTTATAGTCAACCTTCACGGGAATTTTCGTAAAAACGAGACTGGTAATCCTTTCAAAATTAAAGTTGGTGTTTGCATTACATTTATGGTAAAAAGCTATGGAGATCTTAAAGAACAGAGAAATTGTGAAGTTTATTATTGGGATTTACCTCAGTCAAATTTAAATGATAAATATTCAGCATTATCCAACGGATTCAATTTTCAAAATTTCATAAAGGTCGAATCTACTCCTGAACACTTCTTTATCCCACGCGATATTGAGAAAGAGCAACAATACTTTGGTTTTGTTCCGATAAACAAATTGTTTAAGACAAATCCAAAAAGTGGGATTATGACAGGAAGGGATTCATTAGTCTCCAATCCAGATCGCACTAGTTTAAGAGAAAATATGGAACTTTTCTTTCAAAATCGAATTAACAAGCTCGAATACTTGAAAATTCAAGTAAAGAAAACGAAAACATGGGATCCTATAGTTGCATTAGATCGTTCTTCTTCATCCAAAGTTCTGAATTCCATAATTCGTTACAATTACCGAGGATTTATCCAAGATTATTTGATATATGATAAATTACTTGTAGATGGTTGTCGAATGGGATATCTAGATACCATATCACGAACCAATCCTGCTATATGTGTGACGAGATCCGTCCGTGCATCTCATTTCAGTCATGCACTGGTAGTAAAAACACCGCCCGAGAAATGTTTCTTAGGGGTACGCGATTCCTCCTATGTTTTTCTCCTCCGTTCTCCGAAAAACCAAAATGAATATAACGTCGTCTCACCGGAACTAAACTATCAAACCACTCCAGAACAAATTTTTTCCTATATATATGGAATTCTATATTCTCCTTCCTTCAGATCACAATATAAAGAACAATTAAGAAAACATTTTCCTCGAATACCATTTCCAAAAACCAAAGAATTGTTTGAAAAAATGGCAGATATAGGTGAGGAGTTAATTAAAAATCATTTAGATGAGAGAAACTCACTGATTCATGAGTTTGAAATAAAAAATAAATCAGAATTAGTGATAGACGACTATTTCTATGATTATTCATCAAATACAGTTTATTTTAATACAAAATCTAATTCTCTCAGTATTTCTGGAATTTCTCCTTCGATGTGGGAATTTGAAATTGGATCAGTTAAACAACTAGAATATTGGCTTAGATCACGCCGCACGTATAAATCCATAAAAAATAAAAATAAGAGACACATTGGTCTCACCAGACCACTTCATCCAGAAGAATTTAATGAGTTTATTCACTTAAGCACTAGAATTCGTTCAACTTTAGAGATGTTACCAAAACTCGATACTATCTACAAACAAATCATTGCAGAAATCTTTAAACAATCTGAATTCTGAAACTGTTGTATGGGAATTTTAAGACCAAAAATCCAAATTTTAGATGAGGAACATAAAAAACTGATCTATGCTGAAGCGAAAAATATACTGGAAACCCAAGGAATTTTCCTTGAAAACGATAATGCGGTCCAGTTATTCAAGGAACAAGGATTTAACCACACCGAAACTCGATGGATGATACCTACAGATTTTGTTGAGAAATGTGTTGAGTCCGCTCCTAGTAATATAACCTTATATGATAGAGAAGGAAATAATCCATTGCTCCTTTCTGGAGATAGGGTACATTTCAATCCCGGATCTGCAGCAGTTACTATATTAGATGAAAATACTGGAATAATTCGAGAACCTACAAGCAAAGATTTCACCCGATTCACCCAGGTTGTTGATCGGTTGAAATATTTGGACGCCCAAAGTACTTCATTTATGTATGGTGATGTTCCAATGATTGCACAAGATTGGCATCGTTTATTCATCTGCTTATCAAATTGTCGTAAACCGGTTGTTACGGGCACTTTCCACAAAGAAAGCCATAAAATAATGCGAGAATTGTTGCTTGCATGTCGTAAATCTGAAAAAGATCTTGCTGAAAAACCGATGTCTATATTCTCAGCATGTCCTTCACCTCCTCTAAAGTGGTCTGACCTCACAACTCAATCTTTATTAGATTGTGCAGAAAGTATGATCCCTTCAGAGTTTATTTCGATGCCTTTATCCGGTGCAAGCGCACCTATTACCTTAATCGGGAGTATAACTCAGCACTGTGCTGAAACTCTAGCTGGTGTAGTTATAACCCAACTCGGTAAAAAGGGAGCACCTGTCCTTTGGGGCGGGTCACCCGCTATAATGGATATGAAAAATGGAACCACACCTATGGGAGCTATCGGCACCATGATGGTGAATCTTGGAGATGTTAGCATGGGGAAATTCCTCGGTCTACCAACCCAAGCCTATATGAGTTTAGGAGATGGGAAGATTCCAGATGCACAAGCAGGATTTGAAGCTGGAATGGGTGCAACTCTTGCAGCATTAGCGGGGATTAACATGGTAGCAGGTCCCGGGATGTTGAATTTTGAGTCTACACAATCGATTGAGAAATTAATCATCGATAATGAAGTCGTTGGTATGGTTAAACATCTCATCCGTGGTATTAATCATTATGATCCTCCATTTGCAGCAGATCTTTTGGAAGCGTATAATGAAAAAGAAGAACTACTATCTCATCCGACTACTTTGAAGCTGTTCAAGAAAGAATTATTCATAACCGACATTGTGGATCGTTCTTCCAAAGAAGCGTGGATAAAAAAAGGAAGCAAAAGTATCCGAAAACGAGCTGTTGATAAAGCTGAGAAAATACTAGCGAAACCATCCAAACACCCAATAGATGATTCATTACTAAAAGAATTACAAAGAATAACAAAAGAGAATTTAAAATAGGATGAAATAATTAGTCCAATTCTTTTTTTGCTTGTACTAAATTACTCAATTTACCTTTAACTATTTTCATTCCCACTTCTTCACCAAAAATGCTGAGTAAGGGTGCAAAACCACAATCTGGTTTGAGAATCAGATTTTCTTTCCCCACTTGATCCACCGCTTCATGAATAGAATTTTTGATTTGGTTTATAGGTTCAATATATGTATCAGGAGAACTGTCCGGGCTCCATTGAATTTGAGTCTGAAGAACTCCCCAAGCAATTGTTTTATTATATTGGTCCAAAATTTCCTTGTCGAACAATTTCTTATTATGACCACTTGTCATTTCATGGTCCATGATCTTCACATTCGATTGGAGTAAGATATCTCGTAATTTTGGTGCAATTCTCCCACAAACATGGATGGAGGAATTCCGAGAAATCGGAGAAATCGCCTGATTAATAATGTTAAGGGCTTGTTCTTCAGTATGATAATACATTTTCCTTCCAACGATAATTCCCAACATGGGTTCATCCATGGAAATAATTTCTGCACCCATTTTATCGTATTCTGCAGCAATTCTACTCATCATTTTTGCTAGTTCTAATACTAAATCATAACTTAAAATTGCGGTTGTGTCCTTGAATAACGATATTTTTGGTTTAGGAACACTGTCTTCAGGAACAATTATTTCACTTGCCAGTGTAAATGGTCCTGTAAGGCATGCTTTCCATCCTTTAACCCCTTTTCGGTATTCTGAATTATTCTTGAAGAAATCCAACATAAATTGTCCATATTCTAACGCAAAAGGATCTTTAGGCAATTTCAACTCATTTGTCTCTAAATAAAATCTTCCTTTTCTCTTCACAAGACCAATATTCATTTCGACGAGAGGATCAAGGAACTGATCTATCATCGGAACTAATTGCGGATAACAAGGATATTCGATCCCAGCATCAATTTGTGCTTTAAGTCCACGCTCCATATTCTCTGCTGTATCATTTAATGGCAAACTCCCTACTACAGAAGTTGTCCAACCTATCTTATCCATACTCTACATAAAACGATGATCCAAATTAAGTTCTTTGAGAATAAAAACAAAACGTGAGAACACTGGAAATGAATAATAGAAGAAATATGGGACCGGGGAGAATTGAACTCCCGACCTCCTGCATGTCAGGCAGGCGTCATCACCACTAGACCACGATCCCTTGAATTGTGGCAATTAAATTGTAGTTACCAGTGGTGAATGGATGTAATTCTCCATAATAAATAAAAATTTCCATCGAACTATTAGGAAAAGTCTCATTAACAAAAAGTTCAAAACTTACTGAAGTATCAATTGACAAGTTTTTTAAAGTCGGAAATATGATTTATGTCGGCATTATTGCTCTATTATTGCATATTTGCCGTGAAATTTAAAAGTCTGTTCGAGCATGTAATCGAAATAGCAATCACTTGATCTTGCTGATGAGTATGAATAAGAAAATTCAGATTAAATCCATTTTAGGAAATAAATTCGTTGTAGAAAAAGGAAAGACAGAAAGCACCGACCTCCAAGACGAGTTTTACCACATAATTTTTGATGAAAAAGGGTATATAATGACCAAGGACGAAGTAAAAAAATTACAGAAATTCTTCAACGATATCAAAATTGAAGAATAATCCTATTTCTTTTCTTTATAACTTCTTTTAGCTATTAATACTGCCGACGCTGCAGCTCCCACCCCATTATCAATATTCACAATAGTTAGTCCAGGTGAACAACTTTGCAACATTGTTGTGAGTGCACCTTTTCCTTTTCCTCCAAACCCATATCCATTTGAGGTAGGTACTCCGATCACAGGAATATCTACCAGTGCAGACACTACACCAGGAAGGGTTCCCTCCATTCCCGCTGCAACAACTATAACATCTACATTGGTGGCTATCATATCTTTAAGAGGTTCAAAAATCCGATGAAAACCAGCAATTCCTACATCATAGGCAGTAAAAACCTCACACATCATCGTTTCTGCAATCACTTTTATTTCTTCAGCAATGGCAATATCTGAAGTTCCTGCAGTAATCAAACCAATCCTCCCTACAATCTTTTCATTTTTCATGGATTTATGGTTAATTTTAGCAATTTTCCCCTTTTTATTGAGTACTAACTCATAATCAGGATGATTCTGAATGTATTCATCCAACAAATCGTATTGATCATCCCTTAAACTAGATATTAAAATGAACTTCCTGGAATTTAGGTATTTATCAATTAAATTTACAAGAACATCATTAGTCTTAGATTGTGCGAAAATTATCTCCGGAAATCCTGTTCTTTCCATTCTTAAAATATCTAATTGAACATCTTGCTCTACTTTTTCAAGATAATCAATTTTTAACCGTTTTAACACATCATCGATTGATAGTTTTCCATCTTTGTAAGATTGTAGAATTTCTCGAAGATCTCTCATTGATTCCA
>JAEOTN010000191.1 GCA_016839865.1 Promethearchaeota archaeon
CCACTCAAATTCTGATGATCCAGAACCATAGAGAGTGAATGTTCCCTGTATATTGTTTCCCAAACCTATACCAAATGTTCGTCTAACATCTAAGTTTAAAGCTCCATTACCTCTCACAAATTCTGTTCCTAAATGTGAGAACAATATAAAAAATATGATTATAGGTGCATACAGCTTCCATCTATAGCTCATGCTGTATCAAATTCTCAATAAAAGAAATATTTTTTCTTAGGAAACCACAAGTTCTTGACTAGCTATTGATATCCTATGAGACAATAACTCGACGTATCAAGAAGAATGTAAATGCTCCGACGCCAAGTATTATTGATAAAATAATCAACAATGCAGACAATGACTTCTTGGATGTTGAAGTTGGTGGTGCCAATATCAAAGGATATGGGGTGTTTTCAGGTTCATTTTTTAAACATAATTCACAGACATCTCCCTCAGATTCTGGAACATGTCTTCCACAGTTTTTACAAAATGGCATGTTGAGATTCAATTAGTTAAATGAAAATTTAGTTGTATTACCAAAAAAACATTGTAAACCAAATCCTCACCAATAGGTTTAAAGTAAAAAATCACCAATCTACAGATGATAGATCATGGAACCAGATTATATCCCAAAATACATTAAGTTAGATGCAATTTTGAAGATGATGGTGGAACAACTCAATCTAGAAATTGATGCAGAAGCAAAACCCTTAGTAGCAAAATTTTTTGATAAAGCTATAGAAAAGGCTGCTGCAGAACTTTCGACCAAGTTTAAATAAGGATAGAACCTCTTATGGATGAAAAACGCAGTAAACCTAATGTATTGTTTATTATATGCGATGCATTGCGTGCTGATGACTTAGAATGTTATGGGAATAAAATTGTAAAAACTCCCAATATTAATAAAATAGCAGAAAATGGTGTTCGATTTACCAATTACTATTGTTCCGGAGCTATATGCATGCCCAACCGTGCTTCTCTATTGACAGGTATGAATCCTAATGTACATGGAGTACGCACTAATGGAATGATTATGGATGAAGAACTCCCAACTCTAACTAAGACTTTGAAGAAACGAGGATGGCATACAGCTGCAGTCGGTAAAATCCATCATCAGTTCTGGATGGGATCTACAAGCCGAAAATACAAATCTGCAGAAGATATCGCAAGTTGGGTTATGAAACCAGAGCAACGACGTCTCTATCCAGTAGGAGATAAGTTTCCTCTACCGTATTATGGATATGAAGAAGTGGAGGTGGTAAGTGGTAATGGAATCATCTGTGCTGGACATTATACGGAATGGTTGGAGAAAAAAAACGCTGAAGTATCCAAAGAAGTTAAAGAGCGTTGTTATGATTTTCGTCAGTTATTTGATCTATTTAGTGCTCCGATAGCAGAAGAATATAACAGTAGTACCTACATAACTGAGCGAACATTAGCTTTTCTTGATCGAGTAGCAAAAAAAGAATATGGAGATAAGCCTTTTTATCTCCATTGTTCATTCAACGACCCTCATTACCCTCTTGCGCCACCAGAACGCTTGAAAAAACAATACAAACCTGAGGATGTACCTCTCCCAAAAAGCTACCATGATCAAAAGAATCTGAAGAATCACCAATATCTCAATGATTTTCAACAGAAAGAGGGATTTTTCAAGGAGACTTTCCTTAGAAAAGCATCTGAGGAGGAAGTGAAGAAACTAAAAGCGTTAACTTATGCAAGTGTTGCATACATTGACGAATGTATAGGTAAAATTCTCAATAAACTTGAACAAACGGGACTGGCTGATAATACGATAATTATCTTTACTAGTGATCATGGAGATTTGATGGGAGATCATGGTCTTTTATTCAAAGGACCCGCACCATTTGATGGAATTATTAATATTCCTCTCATTTGGAGTAATCCGGGTAGGAAAAAAGGAGAGGTGTCTGAATCGTTAATAAATTCTGTTGATTACATGCCAACATTACTTAGTTTACTCGGTGTAAAGAAGAAGCGACAACCGCCTGATATGCAAGGTATTGATATGACATCTGTGTTTGATAATCCCCACCAAGACGTTCGTGATTGCTGTTATATAGAATATGAAGAAGAAATGACTCCATTAATCTGCCGGTTAAGACATTTGATAACCCAAGAATATAAATTGACAGTTTATGAAGAAATGCCGGGATTTGGAGACCTCTATGATCGGAAAAATGATCCATTAGAGTTGAATAACCTTTGGGAAAATCCGGAATATCAAGAGATTAAACATCAATTAATAGAGAAGCTTCTAAGCAAGGTATTAAAGAACCAATCCAGATTCCCAAAAAGAATTGCAGGATCATAAAAAAAGTAAAAAAATGATTAGAGAACTACTCCGTTCATCATAGCAAAAACTTTGTATAATCCTTGAGTACCCAAATCTTCTAATCCAACAGCCATTGCTGCTTTATAGAATTGGTACACCAACGCAAGACCCGGTAATGAAAGATTCATCAGATTTGCTTCATGAAGTGCAATACCCATATCCTTCACAAAGTGTTTAATGAAGAATCCAGGATCGAAATTTCCTTTCACGATACGAGGTCCAAGATTATTAATTGACCAACAACCAGCAGCCCCGCTACCTATTACGTCTATTACTTCCTGTAGGTTATTTCCCGCTTTATACGCATAGAGAAGCGATTCAACTACCCCAATCATGGTTCCTGCAATGAGAATCTGATTACTCATTTTTGTATGTTGTCCTGCTCCAGCTTTACCCATATACGCAATATTCTTACCCATGACTTCATAAAGAGGTAGAATTTTTTCATAAGTCTCTTTATCTCCTCCGATCATGATAGCAAGGGTTCCATTTTTTGCTCCAACATCGCCCCCTGAGACGGGTGCATCCATAGAACTTATCCCTTTCTTCTTTGCCTCTTCATAAATCTTCTGAGCTAAAGTTGGTTTTGATGTGGTCATGTCTACTATGATATTTCCTTCAGAAGCTCCAGCTATGATTCCGTTATCACTGAGAAATACTTCTTCAACGTCCTTAGGAAATCCAACAATCGCAAAAATCACGTCACTTTTTTCCGCAACATCTTTTGGTGTCTCACACCAGACTGCTCCATTTTTAACAGCATCATCAGCCGTGCTTTTTGTTCGAGTATATATATATAATTCGTGTCCCGCTTTCATGAGATTGGCACACATACTGCGTCCCATAACTCCCAATCCAATAAAACCGATTTTTTGTGACATAAGAACACTACCGCAAAATTGATTATAAGTTTTTTGTCTAAAGGAAAGAACCTATTTATACGCGTTAGACCAACAAATATTTGATACAATATGAGCGAAACTGAAGAGACGGTTTCTGAGGAATTGCAATTCGTATATCGCAAAGAGTTATGGTTTGCTAATCTTTTCATTAATTCCACACGAGTTGATATTCATCAAGTGATAAAGGACCTTGATATACACCTAAAATCTAAGCTGAGGAATTTAAGAAAAAGTGATATCCCGAATTGTGCTTGGAGTTTGGATGTACAAAATCATGTAATTGAAATCTCAAAACATATCAAATTCACAATCAATTGGAATCCTGTATTATATGATTTTCCTTTCCAACAAAACCGAATTACGTTTAATAATGCTGGATATTTGGAATTTGATGTTGAATATCATAAAGGGGACTTAGAAAATAAGAAAAAACTGAGACCATGGATTTTACATGAGGTTCCCGTATTTATTCTAAATCAATTAAAACAATTCTTTGGAAAGATCGATCATATTGCTGTAGATAAAGATCCTATGTATATTGTGGCAATTGCTGACAGAACTGAGGAACGTGGACTTAGAGTTGAAGTCCCTTGGGTAAAATCTGAGATGGAACGGCATAAGAAGTGTATAACTCAATGGGTTTCATTATATTCTGGGAGATGGGATGATTTTAGATCAGAATTCTTGGAAGATATAGTCGATAACAACCTCTCACTAAGAAAATCTGAATTACACTATATTCGTGATGCCTCAGCCTTTTTCTATATAGCTGAAACCGATTTCAATCAATACTTCGAATCCTATTATAAAAAACGCGTAATAAAAACTATTGGTGATATTCGGGCATTTCAGCATGCAATAATCGAGATCAATAATGCTGTTGATGAGTTAAAGACCAACATCAACACTGCAGCATATTTCAAGCTTGATCTTGTTAACAGTACACTGAGGAAACTTCAGTATTTAGTTGGAGGAGTAGATAGCAGAATTAGTGTTATAAAAAATGATTTAGAATCAAATCGATATCGGTATTACAAGAAGATTCTAGCTCATGTTTTGGAGGTAATGGATATTGAATATCTTTCAGAACTGCTGCAATTGAAAATACGACAAATTTCCTCATCCCTCCAGACAAGATACCAGAAAATCCAGCAAGATAGTCAAGACAAGATGCAAAAATCCACATATTACCTAACAATATTCTTCGGATTGGGTTTTCTTACCGACATTATTGCTTTAACAGTAACATTTTTTGGAACACTTCTAGGAGAGGGATCCCCTGAAAGCCGGTTAATTACTTTATGGGTGTCAGGTATAATAGGTTCTCTAAGCTTGATCTTGATGCTCATCTTTGGTTTCCGACTCATTTCCATAAGTCGAGGGCACGCAGGTAAGAAACCAATGCAAACAGTAGATGCGGTAATAATAGATGACAAAGATCGCATCCTTCTTGTAAAACGTAAGTTTCCACCTTTCAGAGGAGCTTTTGCTCTTCCAGGAGGATTTAAGGAGCTCGCTGAAAGTCAAGATGAAGCAATAGTTCGGGAAGCTAGGGAAGAAACGGGAATTGCACTTAATTATGGAGAATATGAGTCTATCGGAATATTTGATAA
>JAEOTN010000192.1 GCA_016839865.1 Promethearchaeota archaeon
GGAAATTGAAGAGTGTCAAATTCACTCAAATGGGGAAGATGGTGTAAAAATACGGGAGGGTCATCATAACCGAATACTCGAGAATTATATCTATAATAACGGAGCTTCTTTCTATGGGATAAATTTTGGAAATGCGCACCATAATATTGTATCAGAAAATTATATTCACGATAATTCTCACGGAATTAGTAATGGTGATTCACACTACAATAATTTTACCCACAATGCTATCTACAATAATACTGGCATAGGTTTAGTTGTCCTAGATCACTCTCTAATCGAGGATAATATCTTTTATAATAATCATGACTGGGGTGTTCGAGCTTGGGGGACAAATACTACTGTAACTCAGAATAATTTCATAGATAATAACCTTCCCTTAGGTGGTTCGAGCGTTCAAGCGACTGACCAATTTAATAGCAATACCTTCACGCACAATTTTTGGAGTGATTGGACGATCCCTGATGCAAATGATGATAATATCGTTGATGTACCTTATACATCTGATTCGTTAACTGACGATTATCCCTTAATAGAAGTTGTTGTAAATACTATGCTCCATATTCTCACACGACCGATAATTACTTATCCAGATGATGAATTTTATGTTCAAGGAGATGTAAACATAACATGGGGTATGGCAAGTGACACTTATGGGCATGAAGTGATTTACTCGTTGGATTATTCCTTGAATAATGGAAGCTCTTGGGTGTTTATCGATGATGATATTTCAGACCTAAATTACACATGGGATTCAACAGGCATCGTTACTAACCAATATACCTTAATACGCGTTACAGCTAATTGCACTACCGAGATGATTTCTTTCGATGTTTCGGATGATTATTTCGCTGTTGCAAACAATGAACATACATTATCTGCTCCTACTTTCATAAGTCCGACTGCTGGTGAACGAGTTGGTGGGAATTTACTAGTTGAATGGACAGAAGCTATCGATTCGTGGTATTTACCGGTTACATATGCGTTGTATTATCTCAATATATCTGACGAATGGGATTTACTTGACGAAAATATTGCGGATACAACTTTCACATGGGATACAACTACAGAAAGCGAAGGAGAAATGACATTAATGGTTGTAGCGAAGAATTTCGAAGATGTCCAAGTAAATGCAACTTCAGGTATATTTATCATAGATAATGAACCAGATCCTCCAAAAATACCAGGATTTCCTGTTTTTTCGATAATTAGCTTTGGATTTATTTCAGTATGTGCTCTCGTGGTAATTTATACTAGTAAACGTAAGTAAAATCAATTTTTTCAACCATTTTTTTTTATGTTTTTTATGTAGATTTGACAATATGTAGACTCAACAAACCAAAAAAACATATGTTTTCTGCTGATTTTTATGATCTGCTCATAATTTAATTGATTAGCTAGTTATCTATTCATTTAATTATAAGAATTGGCTCAAAATTGATTTTTATACATAGTTAAACATATTCTTAATAACAAACAAACAAAAATGGGTGAACAAAAGATGGAACCTCCACTCCTAAATGTCGTAATAGAGATAATTTTTGGGACATTTGCTTCCCATACTCTATTGTACTATATCCTCATCCAGATTGGAGTTTTTATCGCCCTTATGATCACTGCTTGGATATGTTATCGTTATTTCAGTAATAACCATTACTCAATCATGAATTGCACCATGAGTTTCTTAGGGAGTCCGGATAACCACCATAACCCTAAAGGATGGTATTATTTCAGCATAGCAGTTGTATGGAAAATGTTAACCGACATTCCTCTCATGATTTTCATGTTCCGATATCTGTCTTCATTTTCATTATTCGGGGCAGTCGTTACCAGTTTCTTATACGGAATATGCATTATTTCAGGAATAGTGATTGGATTCTTTCCGGACACGGAGAAGAACGAGACAAGTGGGAACTTTTTCAAAGATCTCAGATTAGGGATGGTGCACAATATTGCAGCAGTTCTTTCGTTCGGTTCATGTATGCTTGCAAACATTGTAGTTGGTATTTTTTATATATTCCACCCAATGACACGAACATTTGCCCAGTGGTTTCCACCTTTTATAATATTCCTAATCGCAGTAGTAGGTGCTTTTTGGGCTCAAATCAAATGGCAAAAGAAATTGAAATCCAATAAAAAATTAAAGCCATGGCCGGGAGAAGGAATTTTTAGTTTGCCAATGTGGGAGTGGACGCTATTCATTACAGCTCAAATGTTCATCTACTGGAACCTGTTGATTATCTAGGATGCTTGGAAATACGTAGTATCAGTTTTTTCTATTCAATTTCAATTTGAAAAATCTCGATACCATGAGTTCCTGCAGCCGAATACAGTAAATTGTCTCGAATAACCAAATTATTGTAGTATTTCAATGAATGTCCGCATTTCATTTTATAAACAAGTTGACTGGGATCTTCAATATCATAAACTAAAATACCGTCACTTGAAGCCGAAATAAAAGCATAATATCCAATAAATTCAACATCGACTGGAGTGGTTGTCTCATAGGAAGAACTTGTCTCCTCGATGTTTTCAAGATCGCTGATATTCAACACTCTCAGACCTTGATTCCAGATAGGGATCACCATATAATCTCCATGAAGTACAAAATGACTAAATCCACCTATTCCTGAGAAATGGTTAACTAGACTCGGATTGGTTGAATTGGTAATATTCAGAATGAACAACCCATCAGAACCTGTTGCGAGAAGATTGTTTCCAATTCTACCCATGCCATGAATATCATGCTCAAACACGAGTGAAAAACTAATTTCAACGGGATTAGCTTCGTCAGAGATATTAACAATTTGAAGATAGTCAAAATGCGAGCCGATATATGCAATTGAATCACAAATATGGATAGCCTCAATTGAATCAGACGCGAAAAATCCGACTTTTAAAGGACTAGAAGGATCTTCGATATTAATAATGTGAAGTCCTGCATAACGACTTGCAATATACGAACGGTTTCCAACGATTTGCATATCGTGGGTCGTCCCATTTAGTTGGAGGCTACCTAAAATCTGAGGTGAATTGGGATCTGAAATATTTGTGACTTTGAAATATGAGTTGT
This sequence comes from Promethearchaeota archaeon, assembly GCA_016839865.1. The sequence goes on from JAEOTN010000192.1 coordinate 3,074, forward strand.
CAAGATTCAAAGTATAAGCAAAATCACCTTGAACTTCAATAATAAACGTATTTCCATCCATGTCAGTTTCACTAAGACTTATTAGGTTTATTTCTTCTTGTGCAAACATAGGTATGAAAATTACCGCAGAAACTACTGCACCAATTACAATAATTCCTGATAAAACATATAGAGTGATTTTAATTTTCTTTTTCATCTTAATTCAGTTCACATTATAGTAAAACAAATATAATTTTCAATAATTGACTTACAATTATCCATGTAAACATGACTTTGCTATATATCTTTTTTGAATTCTTTGTCCTTACATTGTTCTCATCAATAAGTAAAATCCTACCTAGATCTATAAGCTATAAATATTGGAAAAACCTCATTTTCAGATATATATGTGATAATTTTGCTAATAATAATTACAGGTGCATCTGGAACTGGAAAATCTTCAATTGTACCATTTCTAAGAAAGCGACTGCCCTCTACGTTCTTAGTATACGATTTCGATGCCTTAGGTGAACCCTTTGATGGAACCGACACTTGGAAAGATAGACACTTAGCGAATATGTTTGCAATAGTGAAAAAAAATCGCTTAAATGATGTTCACACGGTGGTTTGTGGACTTATTCGACCCCAATGGGTTGATCCTGATACCATTAACATATCAGATTTCACTGTAAATTATATTCTTCTAACCATGACAAAAGAACAAAGAAAGAATCGATTAGAACTTAGGAACGCACCATTAGAGCTTATTGAAGATCAGGAAGAATTGAATCAATTTCCAATGTGGATGAAATCTAATGCTCAGTTCTACCACACAATTGACACTACTTACTTATCTCTAGTTCAAATAACTGCTCAAATTGTAGATTGGATTATGCAATACAATTAGAATATCTTATTAACCAGCATTCTAATGGAAAGGTATGGCTGGTTTTTGGCAAATTTTCATCGGGAAATTCACATCAACCCAACTTATCGTCTATGTAATCGTCCAAATATGTGTTTTTCTCGTGTTCTTGGGAATTGCACGCACTATCTATCCAAAAGAGAACAAATACAGCGTTATGACCCATACTATGAGTTTTTTAGGCTCAAAAGAATCGTTTAGAAATCCAAAAGGATGGTATTTCTTTACAATTGCAATTCTGTGGATTACAATTGCGGATATTCCATTGAACATCTATATATTTCGTCATTTACTCCTATTCTCACCTGTGTTTGCATTCATTATGATTGTAACTGGAGGAATCTCAACAATTACTGGTGTACTAGTCAGTATTTTCACTGATAAAGACACCGATAGAGAGTTATCGGGCGGAGATTTTATACAAGATCTCAAATCTGGCAGAATTCATAATGTGACTGCAGTTGTATGTTTCGCAACTTTCATAATTGCTAACTTGTCTGTCGGATGTGCATATCTATTCCATCCATCGATTCGACCATGGTATGCTTGGCTACCTCCGCTCTTAATTTTCTGTGCCGCTCTTACTGGATTCTTTTTGTTCAATGCATTATGGCAGAAAAAATGTAGAGAAGACGAAAATCTTGATTCATTCCCGGGTGTAGGTATCTATTCTTTTCCACTTTGGGAGTGGGTTCTGTTCCTAAGTCTTTATATATTCCTATTTTGGAATGTATTCATAATATAAATCGATATTTGATTCATTTTGCTATTAAAATCTAACAATAACTCGCCACAACATGTGGAGAGATTCGTTACAAAAACTTAGAATTATTCTAACTATTTTTTTCACACCCCAATTATATACACCTTTTCTTCTCGTAAGATAATATAACTAGCTTAAAGGTAAAATTTAGAAAGCTGGGATTCTCATGAAAATAGAAGAAATTTCTGAAACAATTGAGCAAGCATTGGGGGATCTTGCAACGCTTCCACCAAATACTCGCATGTTATTTCATGCATCTTGTAATGGAAACCGGGAGAATACAAATTATATATATATTCTTGAGATGTATGATGAAGAAGAATATCGGAAAATTATAGAGGAGCATCTAAGACTTGAAGATCCCGATCATATCGCAAGTAGCATGTTTCATAGTAAGAAAAAGTTGAAATCTAGCGATTATACGGTGATTTTAGACTCCTTGTACCATGGAAACCACGACATTAAATTTGCCGAAGCAGTCAAGTTTCTCTTTAACATGAGTCATTGGCTCTCAAGAAATTATGTTATTGCAGGCAACTTCAAGTATGATTTGACATCAAAAACAAATGGAACTGTTTTTTACACCTTTCAAACAAAGAGAAAGTTGGATTTCCAACTGGTTCTATTCCTTGATCGGCTTGCAGATGGTGGTTTAGTTTTAGATATGGCAGATCATGATTTTGTCGCCCCAATAGAAAACCAAGCTTCAAGTGAACAAGAAGAAGATCCTCCTTACGTCGTAAGTTCCTAATTCATTATGTTTACAAGTTTTCAGAAGAAAAATCAATATCTTCTCGTTTTTTCACATATTCAACAGGATTTCCAAAATAGAGGGAATTAGGTTTTAGAATTTGGAATGGTAGAGTGTAGCATCCTGCACCGATTATGGCTCCTTCATGTACATGAGTCCCAGGAAGAAGAGTAGATTTTGCTCCAATGATCACATTATCATCAATGTAGATCGTTTTTATAATTAGATTGTCTTCCTCAAGCAGACCAGATAGGATTGCGCTACTATGTCCAATAATCACATTTTTTCCAATATCTACAAATTCAGGAGTAATCCATACATCCCAATTTATTCCATACTTGCCCATTTTTACTCCAAATGCAAGGAAATATAACGTTCTTCGAAACCACGGGAATGGAGTTGATGAAATAAGATATGAGGGAAATAATCGAGCGTAATTCCTTAAACTATAGAATTTGAAATCTTTATTCGAAATTCTTCGTGGAAAGATTCCTTCTCGTGGTTTATGTCTAATTCTAAGAACTAGTAACCGAAATCGCATGATTCCTATGGATGTCAATAATAATAGATAATACATTATAAGCAAATCAACTGGGACTAATAGAATTCCAAACCAAAGTGGAATTTTACCCCAAATCCATGCAAATCCGACCTCTAAAAATACTGGAGGAATTAATGAAAACCAAATATGGAGTAAATAGAATATAAAATGGCGCTTTCGAATTGTCTCGTGTATATACATAGGATGAGACATTTTTAGTGAAGTTGGACTACTCACGACTCCTTCTCCTCTTGATTTTCCTTTAGTTTTTTAATAGGTTTTTGGTCCATCATCTTCGTTGCAGGATTGCCTAGATGAATAACTCCCGATGCTAGCTGTTGGCCAATGTATGAGGAACATCCTGCCCCAAGTATTGCCTCTTCATCTAGAACAGTTCCTGGTGCTACTATAGCTTCTGCTCCTACTATCGAGTTGTCCTTTAGCACCGTTCTCAACTGGATAAACTTATCTTGGTAGATCGCATGCGACATAATCACGCTATTCATGCTTGTCATCACGTTTTTTCCAAATTCGATGAGTTCCATATCAATCCAACTATCGTAAAGACAAACATAACTTCCAACTTTGTTACCCAACATAGAATACACAATATAATCAACCCACGGGAGTGGTAATGCGCGAGCTAACCATAAAGCGAAGTAGGATACCCAATATCGTTGTTTATAGTGTTTGAACTCATCGCTGTCCAGAGAAAATATCCCTGGTTTGATGGGGTGAATCTTTTTTTGAATTTTTAAAATAATCCACGTTAGTCCTGCTACCGAAAAAGTGAAAAGCCAGAGATTACCATACATCCCAAATGGCATAAAAAGAAGGATGTACCATGCTTTTTCTTGAACAATTTGTATAGTCGGATAAAAATTAACTAAGGTTACTACAATTATCCCGAAGCAAAATTGAAGCAGAATAATAAGTGATTTTTTCCCCACATAGATATTTGAAGTAGAAACAGGTATTTTCTCGTTTACCAGATTTTTAGCATCCGTGGGTTTGCTCATGACCATATCCCTTTAATTTTCCAACTAGGTATTATTTAGTTCTTTAGGACACTGAAAATTTTATTGTTTTGGGTATTTACTCTAGTGGTTGACATGTAGGACAGAAATACACCGATCCACCTAGGTATGCTTGTTTAACAATTGGGGTTTTACACGCTGGACAAGGAGCACCTTTAGACTTGCTATGCATTATGCTTTTGTATCCTCCTGCCTTGTTGAACAAGTCCTTTTCAAGACTCCTACCACCTAAGTCTGCCATTTTTCTCAATTCATTACGAGTCGTGTCGTAAAGTCGTTTCTGTTCGTCGTTTTTTAATGATTTCATTTCACGCTTCGGATTGATTTTTGCTTTCCAAAAAATATCTTGAATTACTCCATTGCCAATTCCTCTCAACCCAGGTTCCGTTATGTAGAATTTTTTAGCACTACACTTCTTTTTTATTGGCAATTGGTTGATTAAATCTTCCAATTTAGCGATTGTAAACTCTTTGGATAACGGATCAATACGATCATAGCCAATATGTGGATGGTTCTCTAATTCTTCCTTTTTGAGTAAACGTACCTCTCCCCACCCCGAAATTGTTACTGTGAAGTAAGTATCGTCTTCAAATTCAATATATAATTGGTGTTTTTTCGGTATGGTCTTTTTCTGAGTATGATAGAGAATTTTCTCGCCACCACATCCGAGTGAAAGTAGATGATCAGCTCCGATTTCAACTAGAATAATGTTGCCATTGGACCAACTTTTTCCAAATTTTTTACCTATTAGAATTTGTGAGAAATCCTCATTTAGGTATTCAGCTCCTACTTGATCTGATTCTTTCATTGGAAACATGAATTTGTGGGGATTTTGCCCCCTAACAACGGATTGTATTACTTTTCCTTTCAATGTCTCAGTGATTTGTTTTGAAAAAGAAATCGCTTCAGGTAACTCTATCATTTGATAATTTTTGATCAATTTAATATAAAAAAATAGATGGTGTTAGTTAATTAAAAATTAAGAAAAAAGCTTAGAACTCGTAGCCGCATTTGCGACATTGGTTTTTCTTTGCATAGATCGGGATATGTCCGACGTAACTGAGTACCTTAGTCTTGTCTTCAACTTGTCTTACATCAACTGCACCACACATCGGGCATGTAACACGTTCTTCTCCGATATCTGCCATATCAGGTATTGGGGATTCAAAATCCTTCAATTTACCCTCTAATTCTTCCATAGATAAATCTTTCTCAGAAACTCGAGCTTGTAATTCATTAACTTTTACTTTTGACTCGGCTAATTGTGGTTCTAATTGATCTAAGCGTTCTTTCAGATTTTCCAAAGTAGAATTCTTAGCAGTTAACTCAGCGTTTAAATCATCAATTTGTTTTAAGAAATCTGTGTTCTTTGCTGTCAAATCACGAATCTCATCAGCTTTTTCATTCAAATATTTGATTTGTTCTTGCGCTGCTTCCAGATCGGACGAAAGAGTTTGGTTTACACCTTCAGCCTGCTGAAGCTTTGCAACACTAGCTTTCATTTCATTGAAATCTCTCTCAAGAGTATCCTTCTCTTGAAGAGTAATCTCAATTTGATTTCTTAGACTTGCGGTTTCTTGTAAATCCGCATCTAAATCTTGAATTTTCATATTTGAAGTGTTGAGCTCCTTCTTCACGTCTTCTAGATCTGTTCTAGTTTCGTGGAGATTTGCTTCTAACTCAGCAATTTTAGCTCTTTGGTCTAATAGGAATTGACCTTCTACTTTGTACGCCTTTTCTGGTTTGCTCTCTATCTTTTCCCACTCGAGTGACATTTTTGACACCTTTACTACAGTACTGAATTTTTAATCTTATTGATCGTTTTTGATCCGGGATATTATGATTTTGTTTCCACAACGTAAATGGTTTATCTTGATCAAAAATTGATCTTGAATGTTCAAGTAGAAAAAACTAAGAATATTCCTTTAATTTTTCGCTTGTTATAGATTAAGAAAACCGAGGAAATTATTTGAAAAAAACGGGATACTTCTTTTCCAGTCGTTTACATGAATTTGCAAAGAAATTAGCGACTTCTGGATTGTCAACTTCAATATTTGAAATCATGTAATTTAAAAATTCTACACCGCGAACGATATCTTCATCAGTCAATTCTTTTACGCATTCACAGAAAAGGAGTTCGAATTCCTCGACCATCCATTTGATTTTTTCCTTTTCATAATCAATAATTTCGTAATGATAATCTATTCTTACTTGCGTTCTAATCACCAGATATCTGATTGACCTATTCGTTTTATAGATCATAGAACCAACTTTATATAAAAACGTTTGTGGAGCCAGTTGTTTAAATTATTTAAATTAAACGAAATCCCAACTATCGGATGATAGATTTGTTCATTTTCGAAGTTACCATACAAGATTCTGATCATAATCATTGGTACGACTTTCTTCATATCTCGCATGAAGAAAATAAAGAATTTGGATTAAACAGGTTTATTCCTTACCTATTCGACGCATAATTTCTTTAAATGAATCTCGTAAAGTAGATTCCTCATCCAATTTGTCCAGAAAAAGTTGCGCTGTATTGTATGCTTCCTCAATGAAATTCATTCTCTCAAGCATTTCGATATATTGGACTTGGTAATCAAAATCTTCAAGTTTGTCAACATATGCTATAAGGGATTCTTTCACATGCCCTAATTTCTCTTTCTCTATATTTTTTCCTTGAATAGGCGTTAATGTATGAATTAAATGTTTAAAACTATCCATAATTGCATACATCTCACCCACATCGTATCTGTTAATAACTTCAACACATAAAGTGATGAATTCATCCGCTTTTTCAGGTTTATCCATAATGAAGCTTGTGTAGGCAAGTTGATTAAGGCAGATTTGGTAAAGATATGCACTTTTAATTTCGTCAATAATTTCCCGTTGACAGAAATCAATAAGCTGGGGTTGCTTGAATTGCTCAACAATATGACATAAAAAGAATATAACGGTCTGTCGCAAACGTGAGTCGTTCATTCTGTGATTTTTAATAAATGAGGTTAATACATAGATCACTATGTTCATAGCTTCTCCCACGGCAGGAGGATTTGCAGCGAATTTATAGAATGCAGACTCCAAAGCATCCTGAATTTGTCCTTGATCCTCGAGTTCAAAATGGAAATATCGCGGGAAATCGGGTTCAGGTCCTTCTTTCTTTTTCTTACCTCTCTTTCCCCGTTTACCTTTTAGTTTTGGTTCAGCCTTCTTTCGGACAAGCCTTAGCTTGGGGATGTCTTCTTCATTTATCATGTAAAATGCAAGTTCATGACCCTCAAGGACGAGTGCATAATTCTGTTGGGGATGAAGTTTATCTCGGAGTTCTTTTGGTAGAGTAAATCCTGTTTTATTGCGTTTTAGTAACCAACATTCATCTTGTGGAACAACATGACCGGTAATTATTGGTGGTTTGTCTTCAACTGGTTTAGGTGCTGCAATAGCTCCTTCTCCTCCACCTAGATCTTCTGTAGTTACAGTAGGTGATTTGACTTCACCTACGGGTTCTCCTGGTTTTTCATCCGCTTCTTTTATTTCGGGTTCTTGTTTTTCAAGTGGGGAATCTTTCATGGTTTCTTCTTTTGCTTCTTTGTTGTCTTCTTCACTTTCTTTCGTTTCAGTTTCTTGTTGTTCTATTGGAGTAACTTCATTGGTGACTTCCACAATTTCTCCAGGTTCTACCTCTTGTTCTTCCACAGGAGTCTCTTCTTTGTCTTCTTCTTCTATTTCTTCCATAATACCTTCAAGTTCTTTTAGTTCTTCGGGACTGAGTTCTTCTTCTTCCTCAGAAACCTCGACAATTTCAACCGGATCTTTCTCTTCTTCTGACATATACCAATCCACAAAATGAGTCTTACTATATTATATCCCATTTCGCCTAAATGAACTACCACCACCAAGATTAGGGGTGAATTTGAAAGTTACATGCACTAAACACATAACACCGCTGGGTGGTTCATGCACCCTCTATCCCCTATCCAAATAGAATTAGGGATTCCTTTTTTCATGATATTGATCGAAGCATTAACATCCGCATTCAACACATTCCCACAATTACTACATACATACAATCCTCGATGTTTACGATTTGATTTTCTAATTACTCCACAACATGAACAAGATTGTGAAGTATATTCTTCTGTCACTTTGATAATCTCAATTCCATTCATGGCTGCTTTGTATTCCAAATTCGATATGAGCTTAGCAAACGGTATGAATGTAAAGTTTTGATTGTTTTTTTTACCAAAGCTTAAATTTTGTTTCCAATTTTCATTGTACCCGGTAATTATGGTACCGATATCTCTTTGAATGCATGTCTCGATTATTTTATGTGAAGTTTTATGAAAAATATCTCGGATTTTGTTGTTCCGAATTCGATAGATGCGTCTGATTCGCTGCGTAACATCTGTACGGTTGCAAATTTTAGCACTGGACTTGAATTTAGCAAGTGATTTATTATAATATTGATTAACAGATTTTATTACTCCGCCTTTGATAATCAATGGTGCATTACCACAATTATCTACCGCAGTTACGAGGTTAATAACTCCTAAATCAATACCCATAGCATTCTTTTTATCTAGTTGAATAATTTTAGGATTCTCCTCATACACCAACTCGATATTATATCTGTCACCAAAAGGAACAATTCGCACTCCCTTTATGTTTCTCAAATCGGTTTTAATTGGTGGGAATCCTCGAGACATAAATTTCTCTGTGAGATAAACAAATCCGTTTGTAATTCTACTCTGTTGAGATGTAAAATATAATATATTTTGCCCATTTTTAGGCTTATAACTTGGTAAATTCGGTTTTTTAGTAAATTTGGAAGGATTTTCTTTCCATACTTTCATCGCATTGAAAAAGGATTTCCATGCAGCGTCTACTTGTTTTA
>JAEOTN010000193.1 GCA_016839865.1 Promethearchaeota archaeon
CAAAAGGAACAATAAAACGCAAAATTTTCGACTTAAGATAATGTCTCCAAGAGTATAATTTCCACAAAGGTTTTTCCTTGTGTTTTTCCATGGATTTTGACCAATTAAATCCTAAAATAACCAAAAACAAAGGGATAGCGATACGTTGCCAAAAAGGAGAGGCAAGATTAAATAAATCGTAATAATCTGTGGAGTGATCCATGAGAACTAAGACAATTGCGAAAAACTTCAGGAAGTCTATTTGCCAAAATCTTTTTTTGTCGGGCGCTAGTTTATCAAGCTCTGCACCGGTATCCTTTCTTTCTCGAATTTCAATATTTTCCATATCTGTCATTGTGTATACTATTATCATAACCTACTTTAATTTTTAAGACTACTCACTCGACTACACTAGAATCGTAAAGCTATAAATCTATAAAGATAATAAGAGGAGTATGCACATTGAAGATGAATTTGGGAATAGTATTGATAATAAAAGTCCCAATGAAATTGATGATTTAGCCAAGAAATATTTGGATGCTCTCACGCTGGAGGAAAAAACGCGATTCATGGCAGGAGATCAAACAATGTTTCCTCATGGATTTGCAATGGGCATTAGATATAATGCAAAACCCCTCCCGGTAGGTCGAATAAAAAGATTGAATATTCCTCCATGGGGTTTCATGGATGGACCTCGTGGAATCGTAGGAGGAGCATCAACATGCTTTCCTGTTAGTATGGCTCGTGGAGCCACCTTTGATATAGATTTAGAAGAACGTATCGGGAATGTAATAGGAATTGAGGGGAAATTACAAGGTGCTGACTTTTTTGGAGGAGTATGTATAAATCTATTACGCCACCCTGCATGGGGACGTGCTCAGGAAACATATGGCGAGGACCCGTTCCATTTAGGAGAAATGGGTGCAGCTCTGACTAGAGGAGTGCAATCTCAGGGAATGATGGCGTGTGCAAAACATTACGCTCTGAATAGTATGGAAAACATGCGATTCAAAGTAGATGTTACAGTTGATGAGCGCACATTACGAGAAATTTACCTACCTCATTTTAAAAAATGTGTTGACAATGGTGTAGCAGCGATAATGAGTGCTTACAATCAAGTTAATGGGCACTATTGCGGTGAAAACAAACATCTTCTAACAGACATCTTGAAAAATGATTGGAATTTCCAAGGATTCGTTATTACAGATTTCATATGGGGAGTGTATGATGGAGAAAAAGGCATTAATGCCGGGTTAGATGTTGAAATGCCTTTTCAATCCAAAATGAGACCAAAGAAAATCTTGAAGATGGTAGAATCGGGTGCAATAACTGAGGATAGAATTAATGATAGTGTGTTGCGTATCCTCAAACAAAAGCTAAAATTTCAACAGAAATTAGATCCCGAAGTTTATGATAGATCGAAAATCGCATCTCAAGAGCATACTCGTCTTGCTTTAGAAGCAGCACTAAAGAGTATGGTTTTATTACAAAATAAAGAAAATATCCTTCCTTTAAATCTGAAAAAAATAAACAAAATTGCAGTTTTGGGAGAATTGGCTGACAAAAAAAACATAGGAGACCGTGGAAGCTCTCGAGTTTATCCCCCTTACATAGTAACTCCCTTAATGGGCATTCAACAAAAATTTGGATATAGCAATATTCTATATGATAAAGGAAAAAACATAGAATTAGCGCTATCCTATGCTAAAGAAGCAGATGTGGTCATTATTGTTGCCGGATATACTCATGTAGACGAGGGAGAGTACATGATGGGCAAAGCTGGTGATCGAGACTTTCTTACTTTGAAACCTAAGGATGAAGAGCTCATAAAGAAAGTAGCTGAAGTGAACAAGAATGTTATTGTTGTTATGGAAGGCAGTAGTGCTATTATCGTAGAGGATTGGAAAGATTTAGTTGCAGGAATTATAATGGCATGGTATCCAGGCATGGAGGGAGGAAAAGCGCTTGCTCAATTGCTATTTGGAGAAGCTAATTTCAGTGGAAAACTACCTTTTGTGGTTCCGAAAACCGTATTTCAACTTCCATTCTTCGATAAAAATGCAAAGTCCATTTCATATGATTATTATCATGGGTATCGACTTGCAGATAAAAATAACTGGGAACCTGCTTATCCATTCGGATTTGGATTAAATTATACGACTTTTAGCTATGGAAATCCAAAAATCACTAAAACAAAAATTCAAAAATCAGAGAGTTTGAGAGTATCTGTCGATATCTCAAATAATGGTAATATACAAGGAGATGAAATTGTTCAGCTATATATCGGATATCCCGAATCTAAAGTGGATCGAGTGGTTCGAGAACTGAAAGCATTTAGTCGAGTCTCCCTAAAACCAAATGAAACAAAGAATGTAAAGCTCTCAGTCCCTGTAACTGAAACTGCGTATTATGATGTTGAATCATGCTCTTGGATTGTAGAGAGTGGAAACTATGAAGTATTTGTAGGATCTTGTAATGATATCCGATCGTTAATGAAGTCTGAGTTTCACATTGAATGATTTTTTTATTCATTTTTTCCCAATGATAGCTCTTGTCTTTGATCCTGTAATCCCACCAGGGATTTCTATCGCATCTTCATTTAGAAAAATAATAAATAGTTAAGTTTACCACCTTAAATAGTGAAGGATATGGGCATCCCACAAAACCACCAATCAGATGATGAGGAAAGTCGTCTATTGGATGAACCATTAAAGGAAGACCCCTCTCGAAAGGGATTGTTTAATCCTACTATGGTCGTTATGATAGGAATGGTAATACTTGTTGGTACGGGAGAAAAGCTTGCTGAACGATTTTTACCCTTGTATATTTTAGCAATTGGGGGAACACCTTATATAGTCGGTTTACTAAACGGTATGGATAACCTATTATCTGCATTGTACTCTTTTCCTGGTGGTTATCTAAGCGACAAATTAGGATACAAAAAATCGCTGATTGTATTCAATCTAATGGCAATGACAGGGTTTCTTATCGTAATAATAATACCTAAACCTTGGGCAGTTTTACTTGGTGCATTTTTTTTCATATCATGGACGGCGATTTCACTTCCTGCAATAATGAGTTTAGTTGCAAACGCAGTTCCGAAGACTAGAAGGACAATGGGGGTTACTGTGCATTCACTGACAAGAAGAATCCCTATGGCGATAGGACCTATAATTGGGGGAATTTTGATTGGTGGTTTAGGTATGGTTTTGGGGGTAAGAGTAGCTTTTTCTATTGCCTTGGTATTAGGATTAGTAGCGATTTTACTTGAAATATTCTTCATAAAAGATGGGGGAAATAAAAAAGATAAAAAGATCACTCTGAGAAACTCTTTAAAGAATATTTCTCCCGATCTAAGAAATTTGTTGATTTCTGATATCCTCATTAGATTTTCAGAGCAGATTCCTTATGCCTTTTTAGCAATATGGGCAGTTGATCACAACAGTGTTGCACCTGTTCAATTCGGATATTTGACAGCGATTGAGATGGGTACTGCACTTCTTATTTACATCCCTGTAGCATATTTTGCGGATCGAGGTACAAAAAAGCCCTTTGTGCTAGCTACATTTATCTTCTTCACCCTTTTTCCATCAATATTAATTCTCAGCGTCCCATTTTTTAGTAATACCCTTATTATCATCGCTTTTATAATTCGTGGGTTTAAGGAATTCGGAGAACCTACTCGCAAAGCATTGATAATGGATCTTGCACCTGAAGGAGCAAAAGCAAATACATTTGGAACGTACTATCTAATTAGAGATGTAATTGTATCATTAGCTGCGTTTGGTGCCGCTTTTCTTTGGGAACTTGGCCCAATAGTAAATTTTTCAGTAGCAACAGCCTTTGGAGTTATTGGAACCATCTATTTCGCAATTTTCGGTAAAGATTTGGGTAATTCAAGTACTGCAGATTTGGTAAAACAACCTTTAGTGTAATTTCATGCGAAAAACTTAAAATCAGAAAGTGATGTTGAGTCAGAATTTTATACTAAACTAAGAGAAGTGCTGAAACAATCCCTATAAAGATTTAACCTAAATCATTTGATTCAAATATCCGTAGAAAAATGGATACAACTCACACAGAAATTTTGTTTAACGATATTGTTTCATTTTACGCTCTCTTACAATCGTAACCGCAATTAAAACAAACACCATTCCTCCAGCAAAAACTATTCCAAATGTCCACTTGGGAACGGAAATATATAATTGTGTTCCAGATGTGGAGTTTGTTCCTGGATCCATCGGATCATCTATAGGATTTACTCCAATAGGATCTCCTTTAATTATTGTTGCTAAAATGTTTACTGTATCAATATTTGTCGTGATTTCGATTAATGCGCAGTAAATTCCAGTGTGTGAAACTCCAAAAGTCACGGATGTTGAATTTATACTATCAGCATTTTCCAATTTGGTGTTGCGGATTATTTTAAATTCCCTATTTTGTTCATCATAAATATTCACTGTTACAAATGTCTTCTTTATCTCTTCATTTGTTGATTCGTTATCAGGAAATGTATTTGTAGATGAAATTGACATAGTGTATTTTATATCTTCTTCTAATTCAAACCAATATTGTCTGATCTTGGTGTTATAATATCCTGCAATATCGTAGAGAACGGAAGAGGATTTTTCATGTGAAATTCTTCTATCATAAATTGCAAGATGAATATTGGTGTATTCTGTGACAAAACCCTTAATATTCAGAACGTAGTCACCTGCAATGGCACAACCAAACATAAATCTAGCTGAACTCATGGTATCATCAAGATTTTCCATCCCTAGCAAAAACTGATCTGCTGTACCATCCCCATCTCCATCAGGACCTATTAGCTCCAATATTAATTTCACAGAAACTCCAGGAGAATAAAGAGTACAAGTCAATTCATATTCCTGGTTCTTTAGCAAGCTAATGTTATAAGAATGGACGGTTTGCGGGGGTTCGAATAAGAATATATGATCGACAATTTGACCTTCTGTTGCGTTAACAGGAGTTTTTAGTAATAAGCTAGTAACAACACAGAAAGTTAACATAATGATGGTTTTTGTTTTAATTTTCATGATAATTATCTCAAAACTTATTGATTATATAGACACATATTCCAGACACAGCCAAAATTATACCCCCAAACATTACAAACACATTCCAAGCTTGAGGTAAGTAGAAAATCTGAAATAAAAAAATACCACTTATGGAGATCATTAAATCCGCAGAGACAGTCAAATAACGTTTCATCATCATTCCTCTGGAATATTTGGGTCCGAACAATGATCTATTTGCTACTCCAACTGAATTAATCAAGGATTTCTTTATTTCTTGCAATTCAAGTATCTTTTCAACCATTTTTGTTATTGTCTGATTCTCTTGCTGAATAGACTCTAAATATTCTTGGAATTTAGTGTCAACATATTGTTCAAGGATAGTAGAAATTGAAAATGGAATACTCGCTGAAGTCCGATAAAATGGTTGTATCTTTCGAAAGGAGTGATTTTTCCTTTTGAATCCAGCAATATATTTTACTAATGGATTCAAATAACGTAGTTTATTTACTAGTGGGTAGATTTTACCTTGTTTTCGTTTCTTCTCGATTATTCTCTCTCTAAAATTCACATTAAGATAACAGGGATCAAAGTCTTTTAGTTGATAATATAGATCAATAACATTGCAAATAATCAGTCTTAATTTTTCATGGGTGTGTTTATTGGACTGAAATAAATATTCTTCAAAAGTAGAGAGTTGGCTTGCTTTTCCATTAAAAACAGTGATGTCGAATTCCTTTTTTAAAACCTGGGAAAACATCCACAATAGATCACTTGTGGACATTTCATCTGAAATAGAATAATTTAGTGATTTTAGGATTATAGCGAGGCGAATTCGGACTAAATCTAGAAAAATTCTTATTATTTCTGAGAATCTACCATCTTTCTTCAAATCTAGAATCAGTTTCGTTAGTTCAATTTCTGGTAATTCAGTTCCTAAATTTGGTTCCATCATGCTTTCCTCCAAAATTTTCACGCAATATTTTATGTTCCTCAGAAATTTTTTCTGGTTTTTTTCGTTGAGGGACAGAAATGCTCATTCTTTCCATTTTCATTAATTCTAGGACCACCATAGTCTCATGAAAGGAATTTTGTGAATCCTTATCAGTTTTGAAAATTCGGGTTCGAATTTTGTTTCTAAATACTCCTCCTTTCATTCTGGTATAGAAAATCAACTCA
>JAEOTN010000194.1 GCA_016839865.1 Promethearchaeota archaeon
ATATTTTTTGTGCGTACATATATCTCATATGTCCGAAGGTCTCCCCGGAAATAATTGTGACCTATTCGAACGTCACATTTTTCTTTGGAGGATGAGTAATTTCTTTTCCAATCTTTCTCAATATAAAAATCACGGATTTTTTCTCCATTCGGATACGTATATTCCACTGTGACTAGAGGAAAAATTCGGAAATATGTATCAAAAAATGGCTTTGGACCTACAATTATAACGATTACTGAACCATCATCGAGTTCCGCATCGAAATACCACCACTCAAAATGCCTTCGATCTAGCGGAGTTCGCTGTCCATCTTCCCACTTCTCTGGAATTTGCTGCATGTCTACTTTTTCAAAATGTTCAGAAGTTGTTCCAAGATAGACTCGATTTTCTTCAACCATGATAACAAAACTAGATATCAGCTATTTTACACTTATTATTCGAACTGAAAATTATTTATAAGATGATAATTAGAGTTAAAAATGAGTTTTCCCTAAATTCTATTGTCCTTGGCGTCTTACGAGCTGCGATGAGACATCGTGGTGGAATACGAATTTCCAAAATAACAATATTACATTGAATAAGTGATATTCAATGTAATTTTCCTAACGGAAAACATTCATTCGATGGCAAGGTCTTTTACTTTTAATCCTATTTTTCTAAATATTAATCTGAAAATTTACTTGCACAGTCATTACAAAAGAATGATGTCTGACGTTGGATCCTCTCAATTTGAATTAAAATCTTTTTCCCACATTCGCTGCATTTTAGTTCGCTATTTCGAGACATCAATATATCTAAATATTCATTATATTTTCTTGCTTTATCCGGACAGATCATCTTTAAATAGGCTAATTTTCCTTTTAATCGGCTTAGAATTCTTAGGATCTCATTACTATCTTCCGACAAACCATATTTAGAGTATCTGTATAATTCCCCACGTAAAGTATTGAGCCATTTCCTATCCACATTTACTTTTTCATTTACGGTAATCCCGGTAACACTCTTTTTATGCTGTTTGCGAAAAACTTTGGTTTTTTCAAAATTTGGATACAATTTTTCATCTTGTATGATTTTGTATGTTGCATGAATTAATCCACGAACTGGAATTTTGGGATTCCGATTTGAGAAAGTGAGGTCATCTGCATACCGGGAATACCTAAATTTGTGTTTGGTCCACAAGCCTTCTAATCGTTTATCTAAATGCATTGCATACAAATTACCAATCATGGGGCTGCTTGGAGCACCTTGTGGGACATATCTTCCTCCTTTAGTATACCAATCCGTACAAATGCACGCTAAAATTCCAGATACAGGTCGATTGTATCCAAATCCTCGAAATACCTCAAATGCATGGTAAAATCTCAAAGTATTAAAAAAATTCTTCAAATCTATCTTGACCAAAGTCTGAGCTCCCACGTGGTTTCGTGCATTTGTAACAATTGATCTATTTTTTACAAATCCAGTGCAGGAATCTGGAAGTTCTGCCTTTTCCAGAATTTCACCCAAGATCAATCTCTGATATTCCATTAAAAAAGGATCTGGTCTTGCGATAAGTCTCTTACGACCATCAGGTTTGACCAAAATGGTTCTAAGATAAAATGGACTAGAATTTTCCTTGAGGAAGGGTTCGTCTTTAATTTTGATATCTGGAACTTCTTTCTCTTTGTGTTTTCTGGGGATTAAGGGTTTGGATTCCTTCAATTTTTTAGGTTCGGGGATGGCAAATGATGAATCAATCTGAAATTTTTCTAGATCCATTTTCTCAGGTTCAATATCCATGCTCTTGAATCTCTCATAGATTATTTTTCTCTTGATGTAATAGGGTCCTGGTTTCTTTTCCTGCATATAGCAAAGACCGAGTATGTTATTCACAGATGTGTTGAAAAAAAAAGCAACATCAATGATTGTTTCGAGTTTAGGAATTTCACAGCCAATTTTAAGAGTATATTTGAATTTTCTCTTCAGAGTATCTTTACTATACACTCTGTGAGTTAATCTTGGACCAAAATACACTCGTTTTAACATTGGAAAGTGATATTCCAGCTTTTTTAACCGATCATAATCAAATTCATTTGAGGTTCTCTCATTTGTGAATCTATTGACAACGTTATAAATTCCACGTTTAAGTTGCGTATGTTCATTAGGTTCGTAGGAATAATATTTTCGCTTCAGAAGTGGGCTTACATCCTTTAGAAATTGATTAAATTCCACATCTGAAGATGATTTGATTTTTTGATACAATTCTTTCTCATTTTCAGGATTGAGAAATCTTACATACTTGTTCCACCGTTTACGTCGAACTCTCTCATTTCTTTCCTTGATGTATTTTGAATAGTTCCATTTGCTGCCAGACAGTCCCAAGCATAAACAAAGAATAAAAAAAACAGCCATTACCGAAATAAGTCCGATCCAGATTGGTTCCATATCTCTTCCCCGTTGTGAAATAAAGAACGGAAGGTATGAGGATTTTTATAAGTACCTAAGAAACCATAAATAATACTCAGATCATAAGATTTTTGTTTTTTGATTACCGGGTGTAGGTGTTTTTATTACCAGGAACTTGAATAGAGCATCACTTTCATTATATAATCGATGAACGATACCTTTCGGGCTAAATACTAAATCGTCTTTGAAAATATCAGCCGTCTCATCCCCAATCTCAACTTTTCCCATCCCTTCTAATCCAAAAAACGTCGCATCTACTGGAGTGATGTGTTTTTTGAGAGTTTCACCCGGTTCAAGGGTAATATGAACAAATGTTGCATGCTCAAATGAATATAAAGCACGAGCAGCTACTTTATGTGGATTTTCCTTAATATTTGCATCTTTGACTTTGATGATTTTCATAATCAAATATGTGTCGAAATCTCTATATATTCATTGACGAACATGTCAGCTAACTCTATACGAATACCAAAAAAAGAAAAAATTATGATTATCATTAAGTTAGCAGGAGCAATTTGGACTACAGTCACAATTGCAATCTTGGCAGCAGTTTTCTGATCCACATTGGCAATTATCACAACATTGAGCAGTACAACTGTCACAACACCCTTGTAGAGTGTCACCACAGCATCTTATGCAGCATCTTTGGCAACAAGTATCGCCTTCTTGTAATATAGCTGCAATAGTTCCTCCACCTGACGCGGCTACAGAACTACATGCGTTATTCAATCCTAAAAAGACTAGAACTGAAGCAAGAACGCCAGCAGCAGTTTTTGTTGCAGGAGTATTCAATTGCGAAATCATAGCTTCACGCGTACATTTAGCACAGAAGCGTTCACTTTGCATCGTATATCGAAAAATAGCATCAAAAGCATTTTTCTTCAGAGTTTTCTTCAAAATCGTAGGGGAAATCGAGTTTTGTATGTTTTGTATGTCATTCTGCAAATTTTGTATGTTGTGCTGGAAGTGTGGTTCAATGTCCTCGAATTTCATGTGATGGAATGGATTAAACTTACTTAATTGAAAGTCTGATTTGTAATCCTTTACCATATCTCTCAGAGTCACAATGGTACCCAATTTTGTACCATATTCTGACATTAATTGTGCATAGCTTCTAGATTTTCCACTGCCAATTGCTGCCCAATAGAAGAAAAATCCGTATCCTTTACCTGCTTCTTCACAATATTCTATTGGAGTATGTCGTTTGGGTTGGAATTCCATCTTGAAAACGCGATTTTCGATCTTACTGTATCTCTCTTGAATTCTGTAGGGATTTCCTAAAATCCTAGTGCCAATTTTATCCATTAGTGAGTAGATGAGATATTTAACCTTGAGAAGGACTGATTTTGGCTTTTCAGTGTATTTGTACTCAGTTTCGTACATGTTGTCTTTTAGTTTGTTGAAAATCGAAGTTCTAAAAGCATAACGTGTAAATCCCAAAGCAAAACTCTTGGAGCTGCCCATCTGTAGGCATAAATTCTCTATACCCACGCATTTCTGTCGTGAAAAACAAGTTTTTGTATTAAGACCACGGAAAACACATTCCATAAAGTTCCACTATCCGTGTAGGATTTACGGTGAAAGAGTTATTTATGTATTTGGATTCGCTTGTAGTCGAGGATATCTATGTGTTATATTTCCTTATACGGGTCGTTGATGTTTAGATGAGGGTATAACAGTTTTTTCCGACCTACTTTTTTATCTTCAACCAATTTACTTTCTTTCAATTTTTCAATGTGATATTTCACGGTTTTATGGTCTAAATTCAATTTTTCCGCAATCTCGTTTGCATACGTTCCTGGATTTTCTTCAATCAGGCTCAAAATTTTCAATGTTGTATCACTTTTCGCTAATTTAATATCAATATTCGACATAGGGTTATAGTCATATAGAGGGAAATACACCAGATATTGTCCAACATTCTTTTTACCAATGATATGATATGTTTCAAGCACATCAAGATGCCAAACAAGGTTTCCGGGGCTTAACTCAGTCTCTCTTAGCAATTCATTGAAATGTATTCCGGGAGAATCTAATATCAAATCAATAATTTTTGACCGATTTTCATTTTCTAATACATCATCAATGGATAATGTGTATTTTACTGGTTGTCTAATAATGCGGTTTCGGACAAATTCTCGATATTCTGCCTTACTCATCAAAATCGTTAGGGAAATCACAACCAAACCTACAATTGATCCGATAATAATGAA
>JAEOTN010000195.1 GCA_016839865.1 Promethearchaeota archaeon
CAATCTGTTCTGATCTAGAAATTAGAGGACGATATACTTTTACCAGCGCTTTTTTGAATTTCTCATTATTATTCTCGTGGGCAATCCGAATTGCGCAAACTCCACAGTATAAACCACATGGAGCAAGTAATTCCTTATTAGTTTCCATGAATTACCACTTCTTATCCACTATTCCTTTAACGCTTCATATTTCTTCTTCAGATCATCGTAATCAGCTCTCCAGCGTTCGATCTCACCCATAAGGTTTTGAACAATGGACAGCATCTGACCCTTAGAAAAAATATCATCGAATCCAGTATCAAGTTTTTGTGTTTCTTCTCCTCTAACTTTGAGATCAGCGTCAAGATACAAAGTTGATAAAACATCTTTAGCGTCTCCGTGAAGATAGAAGTAAGCAAAGGGAAATTGGCTATGTGTCGATGCTAAATCTGCTGGTAATTCTACTTTATGTTGTTTTTGACATGTGCCACAATAATAATCTCGAGTGACCAACTTCATGTTACCTAACAAAACTACAATTGCTCTTAATAATATTGCCAAGAAAATGATAAGGATCAAAAACTCAATCACTCAAAATTAGCCAACTGCTACTTGATTACTCATGGTAACAAAATTCTGTAGACCAAGGGTAAATCTGCTGTATTGTGTAAGAACAAATTTAAAACACGATAGAACGAATAGTAGGCATAATGAAATGGTACAGGAAGATGTATAGCTTTATACAAAAATATAAAAAAATCGTTTTTATCTTCCTGATCATATCAGTGATTGCTATTCCAGTAACTACATTGGTGTATTATTTCAGGATGGTAAATACTGATTATTTAAACGGTCTCAATGTTAACTTAGATTCCTCTTTTAGTACCTTGAATACAAGTCGATGGCGCGTTCCGAGTTTCCAAGAACAAAACTTTTTATTTGAGATCGAAAATGGGGGTAGTCCCAGTTTGCAAGCAAATACTACCTATTCTGTAAATTACTACGATATGGGAACAACAGATCATTTTAAAGCCAATCGAACCCAATGGGGGGAATGGGGGTATGCCTTTCATCGTTTCGAATGGGGGTCAACATGGGGCCCACCTCCCGCACATTATGGTGGATATCCATCCAAACCCACCTCAAAACGTGAAGCATATGAATATATGATGGAATATGTGGTAGATCGAACTTCTCGAATAAATAATAATTTGCGCCCATGGATGTCATTTAATGGTCATTATCCATATCATCATTATGCTGCCGAATACGGATTTGATGAAATTGGCTCCGAAATTGGAGAAAATATGGAATCCTACCAAATGATATTGGCTTTTAATCGAGGAGCAGCGCGACAATATCAACTCCCATGGTTTCTTGATTTTTCAGCATGGTATGGTCCAGGTCTAACGGAATTTAATGATCCGCTTATTTGGCAAGAATATGGTGGAGTAAATAATGGGCACTCAATGAGTATGTTTAGACGATCTTATTTCATGAGTTATATGTCAGGAACGTCAAGGCTTATCGCAGAAGGTGGACACAATAATTTATTTTTTGTTAGACAATTTAACGAAAACGGTCTTATGCCTTTAACTCCTCTTGGTGAGATTGGAAGAGAAATTGCCCACTTTGCGAAAAATCACACGGATCGTGGAATTCCGTACACTCCTGTTGCGCTATATCTAGATGAATACCATGGCACTATGGGATTTAATAGAATTAAAAAAACTTTTGATACTTTTCGACTTTCCCGTGGAGATAAAATGACTTATGAGTTGTTGGATATCTTGTTTCCAGGAGGGTGGGATGATAGACTGAGAGAAAAATGTCAATTAGTGAATAATGAATATGGAGATATATTTGATGTAATACTCCAAAATGCTACTGCGGAAACGTTGTCTAGTTATCCGGTAATTCTAATGAGTGGAGAAATATATCTTGATGATGTGGAACGATCCCGATTGATAGATTATGTTCGCGATGGAGGAACTGTGATAGCAAATTCTGCCTATTTAGATTCATTGAATTCTGATTTGATCGGGCGAGGTTCTTCCCAACTGCTCAATATACGATTAGGAGAACAACCAAAAGTGGTTCGCTATGCCGAGGAGGGATATGGAGAAGGCGGCAATTTTATTCTCTATGGAAATGATTATAATCCAAATTTATTGCAACCTATACTTCGAGAGTTATTACATCACTTATCACCATTCTCACTTTCTTCATCTGGTCCTATTGGAAGTAAACAAGGAGGTTGGGGTTCACCTGTGCATATCCAATCAATGATCAACCGAAATTCCAACGGTTGGGTGTTAACACTGATAAATAACGATGGAGTGACGAAAAAACACCACGATCCACCAGAGATTAAGTTCAATCAACGAAAATTTGTTACAATCAAATTAAATAACAGATTTCTAAATAATCAAATGGAGAATCAATCTTTAGTTAAGGTGTCCAATTGGGTTGATGACTCTGTTCTGTGGGAAAATATATGTTTTTGTCCACCTCCTGGAGAGTTTACAGTGGTAATAGAAGCGGGGGACTTAGCTGTATTGCATTTCGAATTTCAATAAAAAATAGAAAAAAAAGAAGTTGGCTTAGAAAGCGACAACTATTGCTAAAATGATCAACGCAAGCATAAAGGAAACTCTCATTCCCATCTTCCATTGGGATTTAGTAGTATTTTTC
>JAEOTN010000196.1 GCA_016839865.1 Promethearchaeota archaeon
CTTTTTTGAAATTGAAGTGGTAGTAAATGATATATTAACTCATCCTGATGTAGATCCCTCTAAGATTGGAATAATGGGGCATAGTCATGGTGCGCATTTTGCATATTGGTATTCACGGTTGAGGAGCGACATAATTCGCGGAGTAATTAGTGCAAATTTAGGAACGTTCCGCCAAATTCATGAGGATTTTCATGATTATTATGATTATTTTATTGATCCAGCATATAGTTGGACCTTTGCAGAATTTTACGCAAATTATAGTAATCCCATAACTGAAGACAATCCTAAGAATTTCCTAATTATTACAGACAGATATGAACCAATCAGACTACAACAAGAGATCTATGATGGCATTATCGCTTGGAATTCTAACCTAACAGAATTTAGAGGATCATTTGACAATGGAACAGCCAGAGAAATTAATACAGATTATAAGCTATTCTTTCATGGTTCAGGATTATATAACCCAAATGCAATCAAAAAACAAATCGAATGGATGAATCAAGCATTAGGTGTCAGTGAGCCAAATGTGGACATTAAACCAATAACTTTCCGTATTATTTCCGCTTTTATTGTAATTGGATTTGTTCTCGGATTGGGATTCACATTTCTTTATTATATCTTAAGATTAATGCCGGTTCAATTCAGTTGGATCAAAAATAAATTGATTACGAGGAAAAAAGAGAAAACCAAAGATGTGACAGTTGAAGTACCTCCCGCATTGTCATTAATAACATTCTCAAAATATCCAGGAGAAAAACTACGATTAGATAAAAGATCAATAAAACAATTTAATCAGTATTATGACATGTCTCAGTACTTCCGTATCATTGTGATGTCTGTTATTGTTTTTCATTTATTCCTTTATGTAATTGAAAGTATTGGGACAAATTTTGTATTTTATTATACTCAAAGTACCACTAAAAATATCTTTGATGTCATTATTAATTTTAATCACAACTTGAGTGATATTCTTTTTGGATCTCCTTTGTCCTTTCAATTGATGTATATATGGATAATTTTTATATTCTTTTTTCATCAATTGCAAATCAAAGATCCTCCAATAAAAAGACCAAAACTTACAATTTTAGATGCCCCAAACATCCTAATATTAATCATAGAATTTTTTGTTGTATTTTGGGCGTTTGGACACTTAATGATGTACCATTGGTTAGGATTTAATTTTCTAGCTTCGAGTATCAATGTGTTGCTTCGTTTCGCAATTATTTACTATATCAATTTTCTTGTAATCGAATTTATCGGTTTTCAATCCTCAAAACCTGATAAAATTCACCGTAGAATCTACATCGCAGCATTTTTCCTTGGTTGCCTTTTATATCTTCCTGTCACCTTCCCTACTGTAACAGTTTTTCAGCTAGTAGATCAATATGCAGTATATTACATTTTACCATTTATCGTCGTATCTGTTTCTGCGTTTATAATGATTATTCAGACAAAAATTGACTTTTTTACAATTACTATGATAAATTTCTTCTTTTTACTATTCTGGAAATATAATGTCCACTATTTCATCTTCTTCTAGATTATTTGAGGATTGAGACAAGTATTTTTAATCTTCAAAATCAATTTCTCTACTATGCCAGATGAAGAATACACATATATTGATTTCGATACACTAGAAAGGTTCATGAGAGATGTTTTCATGGGAATTGGCGTCCCTAAAGAGGATGCTGAAATTATTGCAGATGTTTTGATAACTTCTGATAAAAGGGGTATAGATTCTCACGGAGTTGGGCGTTTAATGATGTATTATGCGCGAATAAAACGAGGTCAACAACTCCCTACAACAAAAATCACGGTTATCAAAGATAATCCTGGGACTGCACGATGGGACGCAGGTAATGGGATGGGGCATCCCGCAAGTAAGAAAGCGATGCAAGCTGCAATCGATAAGGCTAAAAAGAATGGAATAGGGTTAGTGGTTGTGGGGAACTCCAATCACTTCGGAATTGCAGGATATTACTCCCTTATGGCAGCAGAACAAGGATGTATAGGTATTTGTGGAACGAATGCACGACCTTCAATCGCACCTACGTGGTCTGTGGAACCGATGTTAGGTACAAATCCACTGACAATCGCTGTACCAACAGATTGGGATTTTCCTTGGTGTGCGGATCAAGCAACTTCTATCACCCAACGGGGTAAAATCGAGACATATGCACGTATTGGAAAAGAAGCAATCCCAGGTTGGGTAATAGATGAGAATGGAAATGCTGCGACAAACGCGCCTGAAATCCTAAAACTTATGTTAGAATTCAAGGCTGCATTAACACCATTAGGAGGAATGGGTGAAGATCTTGCAGGATATAAAGGATATAACTATGCCACATTTGTAGAGATCATGTCAGCATGTTTGACCCAATCCAATTACCTTCAAGCTTGTTTAGGAATTGTAGAAGGAAAATTTGTACCATACAATCTCGGGCATTTCTTCTTTGCAATTGATGTTAACTCAATGATTGATTTGGACGAATTTAAGAAGACCACGGGAGATTTGTTACGACAACTAGCGGGTGCAAAGAAAGCACCGGGAGCTGAACATATTTATATAGCTGGTGAAAAAGAATACTTAGCATACCAAGAACGAAAAAACAAAGGTGCCCCCATTTCTAAGGCAACCCAAAAACAATTCCTGCAAATGCAGCAAGAATTAGGATTAAAACAATATGATTTCGGTTTTGAAGTAGAAGTCGATAAATCCGACACTCCTGGTTGGTAAGAAACTTAGCATATTGAAAACGTAAAAACATAAGAAGGGCTACTAGAGGCAAGAATAGTGTCAAGCGATTCAGAGGATCTTTTCACAAAAACTCTATGGACAATCATCAAAAGAGAGTCAAGTTTAGTTAACACACATTACGTATTTTTCGAGGAATTATGGGAAGCAAGTTTCAAAGAAATCAATCCAAATCCTCACACTATGCGTCGTTTCAAGGTCAGTAGAAACCAATTCAACGATTCTATCAAAGGTAAAATCGAACTTCTCTCTAGTTTAGAAATAGCACTAATTGATGGATATTACTTGATTAAAGACATAGTTTCTACTCTTTTTAATAATTATTTCCGAAGTTCCCGACAATTTGCCCGAGATTTTCACCGAAAGGTTCGTGATCCGATTCGGTATATGACAGCGGAAAAATTCATCGGATCTTTACTACAATTTATTTCGGGAGAACAGGACTTAATCGATAAGAAATACATTGTTGTTGCTTTAAATAAGTCTATGATGAAATTAAAAGGGCTTAGCGATACAAAAATCATTAAAAAATTGGAATCCAATGGATTTATCATAAGCAAGCATCAGCTTCAAATTGTAATGTATGATTTGGAAGACCATGGTGTGATTGAAAAACATCGCATTCGCAAGAAGGATGAAGAGATTTATGGTCCCGGAACATATTTCTATAAATGGATTATGGATTTTAACCTACCGCTTGAATCCAAGAAATTATATAATAAAAAAATTGCTAAGTTGGTAGATTGGTCAATTCAATTATGGCGTTCTCTCTATAATATACGGGAACTACACTTGGAAGTGCCGTCTGATTATCCTAATAGAGATTTCTTGGTCAAAACATTACAAAAAGCAGCAATTCAAGGATTCAAATCAACATGGTGGGTAATTAAAAACATAAAAAAATATTATGAGATGCAATTATCTTAATTTATTTTAATTTTTTTCTTGCCACATTTGCTGCAACTAATAAAGGATCCCATACTGGAGAAAAAGCAGGTTGATACCCTAAATCTAGTCCTTGTAAATCTTCAATTTTCATGTTTGCAGTAAGAGCTGTCGCGAGAACATCAATTTTTTTTGCACCTATTTGAGAAGGTGAGGTAATTTCTCCTCCAAGCAATCTATGACTATTCACATCAAATACAAGAAGAACAGACATTTTTTCTCCAAATTTCCCATTTATGTTAGGATAATAATGCGCTACTTCATTTGTTTGTATCAGAACAGTTTCACATTCAAGACCTAATACCTCACCTTGCTCTTTAGTAATACCGGTTCTTCCACAATACAAGTCGAATACCTTCCATAGAGAAGTCCCAACCACTCCTGGAAATGGATCTACATTCTTCCCTCCAGATGCAATCATTTTTCCTGCAATACGACCTTGTTTATTAGCTGCTGGTGCTAATGGAAGGAATATATTCTTATTCAATATATTGTGAAAACTGGTTACACAGTCCCCTGCAGCAAATACATTATCAATATTAGTTCTCAAGAATTTATCAACAACTATTGCTCCTTTTTCCATTTTGAGCGGGGAACCCTCAAAAATTTCTGTATTTGGTTTAACTCCTATCGAGACTTGGACGAATTGGGTGTCAATAATCTCATCCTCAAGCTTAACTCTGATATGATTTTCATCAATAGTCTCGAGTTCTTTCACATATTGTTCCATAATGACCCGAATTTGATGTCTTTCGAGTTCTCCTTGAATAAACTTTTTACTCTCTGATGTAAAGATAAGGCGGGGTCCAATAATCGTTAGATCTTGCACACCTAAATCTCGATAAGCCTCTAGCATTTCTAAACCAATATATCCTGAGCCGATGATTACCCCGGATGTAAATTTCTTTGCTTTCACTATAGATTTAATCCGATCTGCATCAGGTATAGTATGTATGTAAAACAGATTTGGATGCTCAAGTTCCATCTTTTTTGCTTCTGCACCTGTTGCTATCATCAGATAATCAAAAAAATCCTCAAATTCGTTATCATTTTGGAGGTTTAGAACATTCACCTTTTTTGTTTTAAAATCTACTGAAGAAACCTTATGATGCAATTTGACAGGTATATTGCGTTTCTCCTGTAAAATTGAGGGAGTGAGAGTCATAAGTTTGTCTCTATTCTCAACAAGTTCCGACACATAATATGGGAGTCCACAACTTCCATAAGACACAAAACCCCCCATCTCATAAATAATTAGATCCCAATCAGGATGGGCTCTTCTCACCGCACTTGCTGCAGAGAGTCCAGCGGGATTTCCACCTATCACTACAAGTTTCATACTCTACACCATAATTTGTATGACGAAAATACGATTGGATTATAGATAAATATATAGAGAATAATTAGAATTAAATTAACTTTCTGTGGTTAAGTCCATTCTGAGAGTAGTTGTATGAGATTTTAATATAGTATAATCTACATTATGACTGTTTTTTTTGAGCAATTTCTCTGAACCATCAGTAAAGGTTATAATAAAAAAGAACTCAATCTGTAAACCTGCAGGTGCTTCATATATTGTGATTTGGTAGCTTGAGATAGATTCAGTTTGCATATTCATTTGTAGAGATCGAAATTCTGATTCTTCTTTTGATCGATATACTAAATTGATGTGTTTAATTACATCGGGAAGAAGTGGACGCAAGAAAAACTTGACATTGTTACTAATGGGATTATTTTGATATTGACAGTACACCGTAAGATGAAGCGGATCCATTACATAAATAATAGAAAACTGGTAAATAAAATTT
This sequence comes from Promethearchaeota archaeon, assembly GCA_016839865.1. Next base: position 5,512 of record JAEOTN010000196.1, read on the forward strand.
TATTCAATAGTTTAATATCCAACGCTTAAAATTTGAACTGAGGGATCCATTTACTAATATCTATTTCGACTTTTGGTATTTGAGAATAATTTTCTGAATCAAACCGATTTTTGTGGTGTTCACTAAAAGATTCGACAAATGCATACAACCTTCTTCGTAATTCAATATTGTTGTGCGTTGTTACAAGAATACCTGTAATTTTCTCACGAGGTTCAAATAATACAGAAAATTTATCCTTTTGGATAATTCGCATCTTTCCATCAGCGTGAATGACTTCATTGGTTATAGTATTGATAGAAGCCAACGCTCCACCATAAATTTCTACGAGATCATCATTAATTTCACGAGTAAGATTTTCTTTAAATTTATGTTTAGCAATTAAAATGCTGGATTCGTTATCAAGAACGAGTAACATTATCGGTTTCCCAGGTTTGAAAAATCTATTATTCCATAGAAGTATATCTCGAGTGCTAATAATCCCTGTAGGAATCCCATTTTTACCAAGAACCAATCTCTTGTGTCCGCGTTCATTCATTAATCGAATTGCTTTATCTATAGAAATATTTTGATCAATAATTTGAACTGGAGATTTCATAATTGTCTTTAATGGAACTGTAAAAAGATCTTGAGTATTGTTTCGTCGTTTTTGTAAAAACTCGATTACATCAGTGTGAGATATGATGAAATAACTCTGGGTTTCTGGATTGTTAATTACTATAGCAGACACTTTATTTTTGTACATTAAATCTACCAATTCCCCGAAAACGGCAGTAGAGGGTAACATTAGCACATAGCGGGTCATTAGATCCCTAGCTGAGGGCATAGTTACGGGATTCGAACTCATGAACCTTATATCTGCTAACCCTACCAAAAACCTTTTTCATTTGTAACTCACTAAGTACAAACATTAATAGAATAGAAGATAGAAATGACCGAAGAAAAACTTAAAGAACGAATAACATACGAGAATTTATATGATAAACACATCGCTGATTTGAAGATCAAGATAATGTATAAATATCTGGTTGATTCAACAGTATTAGATGTGGGTTGTGGAGAAACAGAGACCGTATATCGTCGTGTAGGTCGTGTTCTAAAAAGATATGTAGGAATCGATAAGGACCTCGAAGAATTTCCTAAGGGGGAGAATTTTGAATATAAACAGCACACACTCGAGGATTACAAAACAGATGAGAAATATGATGTTGTTATATTATTCGGAACTATTGAAGAAGCAGAGGACGAAAATACGCATTTGCAGTTAGCACGTAACTTTCTTAAACCAAAAGGAAACATATTTATCTCTATTCCAAATCCATGGGCATTAAACCGAATTATGGGAGTTTGCAATGGCTTTATTGAAGACCCACAAACACCTGATATCCATGATATTCGTCAGGGACATAGAAGACTTTTGACTATTGAGCAACTTGCAGCAACCTGTGAAAAAAATGGTTTACAAGTAGTAGAGTACTGGCCAGTAGGATTCAAACCGGTCCCTATGTCAGATATGAATATACTGCGAAAATACTGGACTCAATTCGATAACATGATGTTGCAAGGTAAAAAATATGATATAACCAAATTCACAGCAGGATGGTTACTACAAGCAACTTTAAAATAACCTAATTTTATATTTTTGATACTTTACTTAACCATTTTGGCTTATCGGGATTAATATCTTTTTCTAAAGCTAACTCAACAGTCAATAATTGAGCGGGAACGATACCAACTAATGGTTGAAATATTTCATGGGTGTAGGGTACATGAATGCCAAATTCTACATCATCCAACTCATCTGTTGAATATATACTAGTGATACTTGCACCTTGATTTTTTACTTTCTTCAGTAGTTTCAAGATTGAGGATCTTCGATAACCTTCATGAGGAATAATTGCTAAAATCCACGAGTTTTCGTCAGCAAGTGTAATAGGTCCATGTGGAAATTCGGAAGTAGAAAATGCATGACAAAACATTCTTGCACCTTCAATCAATTTCAAAGAGATTTCAAGAGCGGTTCCATAGTCAGGACCTGATCCTAATACGAAATTTATTGGTGCAAATTCAAAATTTTCAGGAATAAATTGTCGTATTTGTTTTCGAAATGTTTGAAGGTTTTCCTTAATCATTTGAGGAATTCCTTTCAGTTCTTTCATTATAACTGAATATGCATCTTCATTTATGCTTCTATTTAGATAAGCTAATTCTATTGAGAGTTTACTTAACAACCCAAGAGTATTTGTATATGTCTTTGTAGCTAAGAGCCCTCTTTCTTTCGTGCATTTCATTTCGATCAAATTATCTGAAATCCCTGTTAAGGAGCTATTTTTATGATTAGTTATTGCCGCGGTGAGAGATCCTTTGGATTTTGCGACTTTCAACGATTCTACGGTCATCTCACTTTCTCCGCTTTGCGAGATACCTATAACTAAATCCTCGTTATTTACAATGGAACCAACTAAATGAGGAAACTCGGGAGAAAATTCTGCAAAAGCCTTAATTTTAGATAATTGGTTAAGTAAGTACGATCCTACTATTCCTGCATGATACGAGGTTCCATCTCCTACGAGATGAATTAACTTAATATCAGTTTCGAGAATCTTTTCAGCTAGGTCTTGGATATTTTTCTTGGGTTTTAACGCTCTCTGAAGCATCTCGGGAATTTGCCAAATTTCTTCAAGCGTGATAGATCCCGGATCTTGCTGAACCATATTTACTTGATTGTATGGAGTTTTGAAAAACTTTTTTGGGATAATAAAGTAAAATATGGTTTTTATGAAAACTTTGAATCTCTCCACTTGATTAAAAAAAAATGCCTACCTCGAAAGACTATATTGATATGGACCATGAATATGGCGCACATAATTATCATCCTATTCCAGTTGTGATTTCTAAAGCAAAGGGAGTCTGGGTGTATGATCCCGAAGGCAAGAAATATCTTGATTGCTTATCAGCGTATTCCAGTCAAAATACTGGTCATTTACATCCAGAAATTATGGAAGCTATGAAAGAACAAATGGAGAAAGTAACGCTTACTTCTCGTGCATTCCATAATGATACAATGGGACCATTTTTGAAACAAATTTGTGAAGTTGTAGGGCCACATTTGAATTTAGATTCCAGCAAACCCATGGTTCTACCAATGAATACAGGTGCTGAAGCAGTAGAAACTGGCCTGAAAGTAGCTCGTGCATGGGGATATATTAAAAAAGGAATTCCAAAAGATAAAGCACATATTATTGCATGTCAAGACAATTTCCATGGAAGAACTATAACAATTTGTGGAATTAGCACAGATCCGGTTGCCCGTCATGAATTTGGACCGTTTACTCCAGGATTTTCGATAATTCAATACGGAGATGAAAACGCTTTAGAAGCAGAAATCCAAAAAATTGGTGCAGAAAATGTTGCAGCATTTATGCTGGAACCCATTCAAGGAGAAGCAGGAGTAAAAGTTCCTCCAAAAGGATATTTGAAAGCAGTACGTGAAATTTGTACAAAATATAACATCTTAATGATTGTGGATGAAATTCAAACGGGATTATGTAGAACAGGGAAATTATTCGCAGTTGATCATGAAGAAGTCAAACCTGATATGTTCCTATTAGGTAAGGCTCTTGGTGGCGGTGTATACCCCGTTTCTGCTGTAGTTACTCGTGAAGAAGTGATTGGTCCAGATATAATTCCACCGGGAACCCATGGTAGTACTTTTGGGGGAAATCCTCTTGCCGCTGCGGTTGGAATGAAATCTCTTGAAATATTAATTCGTGATAAATTGGATGAAAAATCTCAAGAATTAGGATCTTATTTCATGGATGGACTTAAGGCTATCGCCGAAAATAAAACCCGCCTTCCAGTCAAAGATATTCGTGGAAAGGGATTGTTAATTGCTATTGAATTCGAAGGAAATGCACGCTTTTTAGTTGAAGAATTAATGCAGAATGGCATTCTAGCAAAGGACACTCACTCAACGACCATCCGATTTGCACCACCTTTGGTAATCACCAAAGAAGAAGTAGATTGGGCACTAGAAACAATAAAGAAAGTATTTACTGAGTAACTTTTTTACTCATTTTATTTATCGAGATAAAATTCCGTTCCTGCTTTACCATCAAGTGCATCTTGTATTTTTTCAATTGAGGTGATAATTGCTCGTTCTCCACCCTTTTCCAAGAAATTTATTGCTGCTTGCACTTTAGGTCCCATTGAACCTGCAGGAAATTGCCCTTGTTTCATGAATTTCTTAGCTTCATTTATTGATATTTTTTCTAAATATCGTTGATCAGATTTTTTGTAGTTAATCGCGACTTTTTCTTCATCCGTGGCGATTAAAAGAATCTCAGCCCCAACTTGTTCACCGAGTTTTGCACTTGCTAAGTCTTTATCAATTACTGCCTCTACCCCTCTCAGGCGTTCTCCTAATTGCAGATCACGATCTACATCAAAAACCTTTTCTTTAACAACCGGTACGCCACCCCCGCCACATGCAATTACAATGAAATTCATTTCCAATAGTTTCTTGATTTCGCGATATTGGTAGATTTTCAATGGTTTAGGAGATGGGACTACTCTTCTCCATCCTTTAGAAGTTTCAACATAACCCTCCTTGGGTTCTGCGTAAGCAGGACCAATCGGTTTGGTAGGATTTTTGAATGCTGGATCACTCTGGCTTACTTTTACATATGTTAACACTGTTAGAAAGTGTGTTTTTTCATCTGGATGTAGTTCTTCTTCAAGTTTCATTAATTCATTGTCCAAGGTACTCTCTATCATAAATCCGATTTGACCTTGAGTTCTAGCAACTAAAACCTCCAAAGGCATCTCAGCAACCTTATCCGATTCACATGACTCTTGCTGGAGTAGAAGATTTCCAACTTGGGGGCCATTACCGTGGGTGATTGCCAAAGAGTAATTTTGAGAAATGCGAGCCATTTGTTTCATGGGTACCTGCAGATTACGAAACTGCTCATCTGCGGTACCTTTTTGTCCCCTTTTAATGAGTGCGTTTCCACCAAGTGCGATTACAATTGTTTTCATTCAAAGCTCTCCAAGGTGTATATGGATAGTGAAAATATTATTAGAGAAAATCTGATTTTAAACGTTATGTTTTCCCCATAAAATCCCATGTTATTTGACATCAAAGTTTTCAATTAAGATGGCTCTGACTGGACTTCCTTCTGTTTTAATTTTCCAAGGCAAACCGATGAAATAATATTGACCAGCTTCAATATCTAGCAAATTTAATGACTCATAGATCAATACATTATTGTACAGAAATGTGGTGTGTATTTCTTTTGAACCTATAGTGAAGTGATCAATACCAATAGCTTTTATTTGCTTTTTCACCAAATATTGAGCGGCATCTACATCGAAAGATACAGAATCAGAATGAAATTCTCTATTGTTGGTTAACGAATTTCTCGTTTTGATTATTATAATATCTTCTTCTTGTATATCACTTTCTTCAAGATCTGCTTGAGAAATACACTTTCCATATTCGATATGTGTAAAATCTAGAACCTTACTTTTCCCTAAGCACTGATGAAGCGGGATAGAATCAATTCCAATTCCATCATCGGATATATGCATTGGAGAATCTAAATGAGTCCCTGTATGGGAACCCATTGAAAATTTCGTGAGATTCCACCCGGTAGCTGAAACATTTTTAATTTGCTGTATTTCAACACCAGGATCTCCAGGATATACCTCTACGTCTTTATCCAATAAATCAGAAATATCGTGAATTTTCATTAATCACAATAGAATGAATAGAAGAATTAAAACTTATTAAGAGAAAGAAAAATACGTAATTATGGATTTTTCAGGTAATGGCGAATCGCCCGATTTAAAAGCGGAATCGGGAAAAAATTATCGAATGCAGAAATTTTATTACTTATTAATTAAAATCCCGTTCTCATTAATGCCAGGTGTGTTTGGCATGATTTATGTATACTTTTTTTGGGATTATCTGCAGTTAGGTCAGACTTTATTCAATATTGGAATGATAATATACGGAATTTTTAATGCATTAAATGATCCTCTATTGGGGCAGTGGAGTGATAGAGTAAATGTGAATAAATGGGGGAGCCGGAGAATAATTTTTATTAAGTACGGTGGTCCCATCTGGGCAATATTGTTCTTTATAATGTGGATTCCTTGGAGTTTTGATAACCAAGTGGTGATTTTTCTCCATTTTATAATAACTATGGTGTTTTACGATAATTTCCTTACCATGGTGATATTGGTGTGGGATGCATTGCTACCAGAAATTGCGAAAAATCATGATGATCGAAATAAAATATTCTTTTGGGGTGGCTTAGTAGGTACGATAGGAGGACTTCCTGTATTATTTGCCTTAAGTATTTTCAAAGCAGGATTGATGGGTTTCCGAATCTTTACAGCAGTGATCGCAGTCGTGAGTGCAGTGATTTTTTATCTTTCGGCTAGCAAACTCAGAGAGCGTCCTGAATTACACCAGGAAAAGAACATTCCAGGATTATTTAGATCCTTGAAGCAATGTCTTAGCTACAAATCTTTTGTTACGTTTACCCTTTACAGATTTTTCCGGGTTATTAATGAAACTATGTCCTTTTCTTTTATGTTCGTCTACGCATTTCTTTTTCCAACAGGTTTTGAAACGATTCTTGTGATTGCCTTTGGAATTGGAGGGATTGCGGGACAATGGATATTCCTTAAACTATCAGAGAAACGCCCTATGCAATCACTGATAATGGTAGGAGGAATAATTCAAATTTCGATATCAGTCATTGCGTTTTTAATAAGTCTGATCTCGGGAGCTGAAATCATCTGGTATATTTTGTTAATGATCAAAATCCTCTTGGGAGGGTATAGCGTATTTGTAAATCCTTACTTGCTATTAGTAGCAGATGAGGATGAAATGAAGTATAAAACCCGACGGGAGGGTATGTTTCTTGGAACGAATGCTATTTTCAACAAAATCGCAGAAACTGTGGGACCGATTTTAGCCGTAGCAGTTCTGACATCTTTTGGATTTGTACAAAATGCGGGTGAAGGTTACGTACCAACTGATAACACACTTCTCGGCATCAAAATCCTCCTATTTTTAGTGCCATCCTTAATGAGTATTCTGGGATTGATTGCTCTGTCTTACTATCCAATTAAAGGTGAGGCTCTAAAGAATTTAAAAGAAAGAATCGAGATTATCCATCAAGAGAAAAAAATTGATTATGAGGAAAGTAAAATAACAAAAAAGACTGAAATAATATAAAAAAAATTTATAATTTTTCAAGTAGGAACAAAATTATTGCTTTCTGAGCATGCAGTCGATTCTCTGCTTCGTCAAAAACAATGGATTGAGGACCGTCAATAACTTCGGTCGTTTGTTCATATCCTCGCATTGCGGGTAAACAATTCATAAAAATTGCATCGGGTTTTGCTGCAGACATAACTTTTTGATTTACTTGGAATGGCATGAAAACTTTCTTACGGGCTTCTTCTTGTTCAGCAGGTATTCCATAACTCATCCATGAATCTGTGTACAATACATCTGATTCTTTTGCAGCCTCTAATGCGTCGTGAACGACTCGAACTACTGCTCCTGACTTCTTAGATATTTCTGCAACTTCATCTAGAACTTCTTGTTCTGGTGAGTATTCAGCACCTTCTGGACAAGCTACATCCATTTCAAGCCCGTAGATTGCCGCCATACGCATAAGATCGTATGTTACATTATTATACGCATCCCCATAATAGGAGATCTTTAAATTCTCAAGCCTTCCTTTCTTTTCCAATATAGCTTGATAATCACATAGTATTTGACAAGGATGAGCAAAGTCATCTAGCATATTTATTATAGGTACATCAGAGTATTTTGCTAATTCATCGATATCTTGGCGCTTAAACACCCTTGCGCCAATAATATCAACATAACGAGCTGCACATCGAACAGTGTCAGCGATATTTTCCTTCTTTCCCAAGGGGGAATCCTTGATTGAATAAAATATAGCATGTCCACCAAGCTGATTTAATCCAGTTTCAAATGAAACCCGTGTTCTTAATGAGGGTTTCTCAAAAATCATCAGCATAGTTTTACGTTTCATTGCTGTGTTATATAGCTCGGGATTTTTCTTCATCTCAATTGCTGTATCAATGATGAGATCGCATTCTTCCTTAGTTAAATTGGAAATTTTTGTAAGATGTCGGACCATAAAATTCACCTTTCGATATCATCAGATAGCGAATATTAAAAATCTGCGATCAAGGTTTTTGGGGTAAAAAAATGAAAAAGAATTGGTAAAATGAGCTATTTTAGTTTCTCTATGCTACCGAAATCTCTATATAGCGAAAATTCATCTAGTATTTCTTTATCTTCGCTAGTTATTTTGTGTGAACCTTCCACAAGACGGCAGATAACCTCACCTAATCCAGGACCTAACATAAATCCCTGACCGCACATCCCAACAGCGTTGATATATCCTTCTAATCCATTAATATTACCAACAATCGGATTACCATCCGGTGTCATAGGATACAAGCCTCTCCATTGACGTCGAACTTTGATATTACTTAGTCGAGGCATTAAATCTATCATGCGTTTCGCGATTTGAGGTAAGAAAAAGCTAGTTTCACTTCTATCCGTCCCTAATTTGCTCGGATTGGGAGTTATGCAGAAAATTATTTTCCCAAATTTATTCTGGTAGAAGTAATAATTTTTTGAATTGCCGAAGGTCGGGTCTGTTCCAGGTTGTATATCGACAACCATGGGTTTCAGAAATTGTTTTACAGGTTCTGTAATCCCTGCTTCATGGGAATCGGGCTCAACTGGTATATCAATATTAACCATCTGTGCAATTTCTTTTGCATGACCGCCCGCCGCGTTAATCACATATGGAGCAAGATATTCGTCCTTATTTGTCTTTACACCCACCACACGATGACAATCTGTAAGAATTTCAATTGCTTCTTCTTTGAAATGATATTCCGCTCCATTTTGAATAGAATTATCATAAAATGCATGGACGCTGAAGAGAGGGGAGGCATTTCCATCATCTGGACTGAATGTTCCCCCACGTAACCCAATTGGATTGATACCAGGAATTAAGTCTTGGATTTTTTCAGTGCCCAAGAAATTAATATTTAATCCGTACTCCTTTTGCAACTTCACAGTTTCCCTGAGTAATTGCTCATGATCTGGTGTTCGAGCCACAAATGAATATCCTCCAGCTGTCCACCAAATATCTTCTCCATGTTTCTCTTCCCAAGTAGAGAATATATCTATCGACCTTTGACATACCCGAATCTTACTTTTTTGGGAGTGAGTAGCACGAATCCCCCCAATAGCGTGCTTGTTATCTCCTTGGGCTACGGACGCGAGTTTATCTATAACTAATGTTTTTAATCCAGCGTTAGCAAGAGCCATTGCTGTAGGTGTACCAATACTACCCGCTCCTATAATGATCACGTCGTAGGAAGTCATTGTTTATCCTCCTTCTTGACTCCTGCAAGATCACCCAATGAAACTTCAACGAACAATGGACGAATAGTGTTTTCCGTGACTTCATCTATAGGAACTCCTTCTTCTCGGAATATCCTCATAATGATTGGTATACATGTTTTTCCTCCACAAGCACCCATTCCAACCTTTGTTAAGCCTTTTAACTCATTAAAATCAGTAACACCCTTGCGTATCCATTTCCGAACAGTCGCTGCACTAACTCGTTCACATCGGCATACTATTGTATCATCGTCTACATAATCAGATTTATATTGATCGATTGTATCAACAGTTATTTCTTTTTCTGGAACTAGTTTAATCGCGGTTGCCAGTTTTGCAATACTTGCTGGTAACTGCACAGAAATTAGTTGCGTTTTAGGATATTTACGTAGAATTCGTGAATGAATAACATTGTACTTTCCTAGATCTCCTTCTTCACTTGTGACAATTATAGGAATTCCGGGTGTTATTTTTTCTTCCGTCAATTCTAAAGGGAAGATCACTTGAGGGTTTTGGGGATCTCTACGATAATCCACAAGAGTGATTGCAAGTCCTGGACATACTGCAACACATGCTCCACACCCAATACAGTCCTTCTCACCTTGAAAATACGGTAATTGATTAATCAATTCATCTACTGTATGAATTTGACCTTGGGGACAAACAGATGTGCATGGATTACATGGAATTTCTTGAGTACAATGAAAAATCGGAAATATTCCTTCCTCCAAATCTGTACATGCGAATTGGGTAGGAGCAGGTGGGTGTGCTTTCATAACTGCAGCTTTTTGTTCTAAAACAGTTATATCATCACAAGTAGAAGTATCAATCCCCATATGATTAAGCATTTTAATTGCTTCAATTCGACCCGTGAATATTGCTGCAGATGCTTCTGCAATTTCTTGGGCATCCCCACAAATCCAGACGTTATATCCATACTCTTTTGCTTTTGTGTAAAATTCATTAACCGGATTTAAACCCACAGCTATAAGAATCGTATCACAATTGAACGTTCGCTCGGTTTCTGGGATGAGTTTCCAGTTATCATCAATTTCTCCGATCGTTATGGATTTAACTTCATCTAACCCATTCGCTGATACAATCGTATGACGGGTGTAAATCGGAACATCTAATCTACGTAATTTTTCTTCATGAACACTATATCCACCACATTTAGGAAGTGCTTCTATCAGTCCAACCACTTCGATTCCAGCTTGAATCGCATGATAACCTGCTATAAGACCAACATTTCCTCCACCAACAATGAAAACTTTTTCCGCAGGTTTCACTAAATCCCGATTTACTAATGTTTGAAATGCACCAGCACCATATACTCCGGGAAGTGTATTTCCAGGGAAAACCAGCATTTTTTCACGGGCACCCGTTGCAATTAACAGATTTTCAGGTTTAATTAGAGTATATTTTTTTTGATCTAATAGTACACCTACAAATCCATCGCTGAATATACCTACTGCAGTTGTGTCCAAACATAGTTTTACGGATGGAATTTCCTTGACTTGGTTTCCTAAAATGTCTGCAATATCAATACCTCGTTTTCCCGCATATACATCTTGTTGGGAGCCGAAGAACTTGTGAGTTTGGAGGACAAGCTTTCCTCCTGTTCGATCTTTATCATCAATCAACAGGATTTCAACACCTTGTTCTCCTAGTGTTTTTGCCGCGGAAAGACCAGATGGACCAGCTCCGATAATAAGAGTATTTACTTTGTGGATTTGAATATCTTCCAAAACGCGTTTACTATCTATAGCAGGTAACTCAGGTAAACCTTCGCAACTTTCAATCTTCATATCTTCCTTTAATGGAATCATGCATGATTTCATAGGTTGCCCGTTTACCAATACGGTACATTGAGAACATTGTCCCATACTGCAGAAGATACCTTGAGGGGAATTATCTTTGTGATGATGCCCAAATATTTTGATTTCATTTAGAAAAAGATTGGAGGAAATCACGATTCCCTCATAGCCCGTTAGTGATGTCCCATTAAAGGTAAATGTGACTTTTTTCCTTTCTGGTATAGGAAGGATCGGGTGTTCGTTAATATCGTTCATTTTGGGTTGAATGCTTCCGTTTATTGGTGTGGTTCAATGACTTTTATAACGTCTTCGAAATCAATACCAAGTTCTTTGACTTTTTCTATAGAAGGACACCCCTTCTGACTCCATCCACGCTTTTCATAGACCATATTTTGAAGTTTTGTGTACTGATCTTCTCGATATTCACGGAGGATTTTCATTTTTTCTTCCGAGGTTTTACCTTCAGGATCTACTCCAAGTAGATCTTTCATCTGTCCATCATATCGTTCTTGCCTACTTTCGTATTCTAATTTTGTGACCGGTCCCATACCTCGATATGGAAAATTCTCGTCATCCTTTCTGAGACCATGACCTAATCGAACATTGAAAATCCGTTGGAAATTGTACACCACTTCACTCCGTTTTACAATATCTTCTACTGTTGTCGGAACTCCAGTAATCCCTTGTGCATAGTTTGCATAAAATTGAACGTGTTTTGGAATTCGAGCACGGTATAGTTCCCCCTTTTCATTCTTGATTGGATTATCTTTATTGTCAGGAGGCTGTACATCATTCCAAGGGAGTTTGCACAAACCATTCAATCCAAACCATGTTCGGAAGTATGGGAACCAACACAGTGCATTCGCCTTATCTTCAAATGTTGGGATGGATTTCCTAACCATGTCCTCGAAAATCATCCATGCCTCGTCGTGTTGAGGACCTTTAAGTGCAAAACCATAACCACCTTGCTGAGCAATAGACTCCTTTGTCATATATTCCGAAACTTCCAAACCCGTGTGTTCCATTCCAATATCTTGCAGAAACTGTGGATCTGCCCCATATTTCTCTGCAAAATATTTTTTCATCTGTCTTATACCTTTTCCAACAATGACTCCAAATCCTTCTCCACGAGCCATTTGATGAACAAGTTCCATTGCAGCCTCAGCATTTCCAAAATTAAGTTCTAAACCACCTGTGATTTCTTTATCTAATATTCCTGCTTCATAGCATTCCATCACAAAAGCAATTCCAGTCCCAACAGAAATAGTATCAATTCCGTAGGTATCACAGTAAAAATTCACTTCTAATATCCATTTTGGATCCCAAACACCCCAATTAGAACCACAACCTGCAATTGTTTCATATTCAGGACCATCAATAGGTACAACTTGACCTTTTAGTGGACCAGTTAATAAAGTATGATCGGGTGAGAAATGAGAACAAGAGATCGTACAACCTCTCCA